>CAZEPA010000174.1:0-8249 GCA_964513955.1 uncultured Anaerolineae bacterium
GTTCTTCTAAGAAGTCGCCGAAAAATTTCTCCTCGGACGAGGATAGAAACGCATCAAGCAGTCCTGAGATGAGTTTTTCGGCCGTCAAAATGTTTTTGGCTTTGAACAAATACGGATTCTTAGCCAACAGTCTGTTGAGACTGAGTCCTTCAAGCGTCTTGATGCGGCGCTGATGAAAGTCAACGATGTTCTCATTGACGAAATCCCGTACTTCAGTGAGATCAAGCGGCTTCATGAGTTTTTGCCATTAGGGGATTTGACCTGCGATGAGGCTGTATAGGGATCTTCGCTAGTTTCAGCTATCACCAAGAGTGGCAATTGTGTTTGTGAGACTCTTTCCTGCGCAATCGCAACGTATTCTTGGCTTAATTCTATCCCAATATAGCTGCGACCAAGTTGCGCCGCGGCCAGCGCCGTTGTGCCAGAGCCAAGAAACGGATCTAACACGACGTCGCCGGGCTGAGTAAACAGCTTGATGAACCATGCGGGCAGGTCAACCGGAAACGCGGCGCTATGACCTCGATTTCCACATTCCGTTGCCATGTGCAGAACATTCGTTGGATAAACCTTATGGCGCCCAATCCAGTTGGAGACGTTTTTGCCAAATCCGCTGCCGACCTTGGATTCATCGCGCGTCTTGTCAGTTTCGCTCAGCTTAGCAAGCCGATCTTTAGCCCATTCTCCGACCGGAATCATGACGGACTCCTGGTACATGTTGAACTGTTTCTGCTTGTTGAACTGAATCAGCCGCTCCCAGTTGTCGCGAAACCGATTCGGCCATTTGCCTGGATAGGAATTCTTTTTGTGCCAGATGAACTCTTCTGTCCACAGCCAACCTTGCTCTCTCATTTTCAAAATCAACTCGAGAACATAAGTGTGGCGTTCTCCATCAACTACCCGCTCCTTGATATTCAAGACAAACGTACCGGTCGGTTTGAGGACGCGCCAGAATTCCTGGACTTTGGGCAGAAACCATTCGACGTACTGATCGGGTTTAACGCCACCATACGAGGCTTGGCGTTGATCGGCATAGGGCGGTGACGTAAAAATCAAGTCAACGGAATGATCTGGAAGTTGCCGTAATATGTTCTGGCAATCGCCGAGGAATATCTGATTGATGTAATCCATGGAACCCTCATAAAACACAACCGACCTATATCCGCCACGCCACCCATTCACGGTCATAAACCATCGAATCTGTCTCCCATGAGAGCATCGTCATGATCTACAATGATCGGTACATTCGGTTCCTCGCTCGGATAAACAACCGTCATGTCGAGAATGCCCGGGATTTTCCCTCGCAGCAGATCTATCGAGTCAACAAACGCGCTCCAATCGAAACAACCTTCGGCCATCGCCAACGCTTTTTGACCTACTGCTGTCTCGGACCACTCCGACATAAACTCACGAATACCTTCGACCATGTCTTCAGCAGAATCATACGTATGCACGACCTCGATCATATAGATGACAGATTCCTGCAACGCCTCGGTGATAATAGTCGCCTTACGCGGCTCCAAATCGTGATATTTGGTTACCATACTTAGCTTCTTCCCAGCGCCTCCCGTCATATTGGCTAATCAAAGATCCTCGTGACAACACAGAAGTTCACCAGTATTTTACTTGGTGCTAGAACATCTATTCTACACGAAACTGGTCCACGTACAAATGTTGTGCCTGCGTGACCGCCCGGGTCATTGTTTCGTCACGCGGACTTTTTCGATCTTCGGGCCGCGCATCTGCAGGACGGTGAAAAGCACGTTCTCGTAGCTGACTTCTTCGCCCGCGTGCGGAATGTGGTGCAGTTGATACAGGAGAAAGCCAGCCAGGGTCTCGTAGTCATCTCGCTCCGGCAGATCGAGTCCCAGGTGCGTGTTGATGTCATCCAGCCGCGTCTGCGCACTGACCTCAAAAACCCCCTCTTCCAGGGCTTCCACCGATGACTCGTCCGTCACCCACTCATCGGTGACGCGCCCCACGACCTCTTCGATCAGCTCCTCGACGGTGACCAGGCCGGCCGTACCGCCGTACTCGTCAATCACAATCGCCATGCCAATCTGCTCGCGGCGCATTTCATCGAATAGATCGCCCACCTTGCGGCTGTCCGGCACGAAGTGAGCTGGGTGGATAATGCCCAGTTCGGCCAGGGTGCGCGTGCGCGCCAGTGGATCGGTGGTCAGGGCCAAGAGCACATCTTTGATCGCCACCACACCCACGATATTGTCCATATCGCCGCCGTAGACCGGAAAGCGGGAGTGATGCGCGGCGCTGAAGACCTGCAGCAGGTCGTCAAGCGTGGCTCCGCGTTCGACGCCCACTATTTCCGTGCGCGGAATCATGGCCTCACTGACATCGCGTTCGCCAAACTCAAACACGCGCACCAGCATCTCTTCTTCCGTCTGCTGCAGCACCCCTTCGGCCTGGCTTTCGCGCACCAGCATTTTCAGTTCTTCCACTGAGTAGACCGAATGGTGGCCGCTGGCGCCCTTGATGCCAAACACGCGCAGCACCAGGGTGGTGGCGCCGTCCAGCACCCATATGAAAGGCCGGAAAATGCGCGTGAAGACATCCATGATGCGCGCGGACATCAAGGCGGCGCGTTCCGGGTTACGAATGGCAAAGGTCTTGGGCGCTTGTTCGCCGAGCACGATGTGAACGAAGGTCACCACCGTAAACGAGACCACGGTGCCGAGGCCGATGGCAACGCCTTCGCCCCAGCGTGGGCCGACCAGGCGCGAGATGCCTGGTTCGACCATCTGCGCGATGGTCACATCACCCACCCAACCCAGGGCCAGGCTGGCAATCGTGATGCCAAGTTGCGCGGCCGCGATGAAGAGGTCTGTATCGTTTTGCATATTGAGCACAATGCGCACGGCGGCGTCGGCCGCGCCGCTCATGGCTTCCAGCCGTGCGCGGCGCGCGGTGACCAGAGAAAACTCAACCGCGACGAAGAAACCGTTGGCGGCCACCAGGGCCGCCACAGCCAGTAAGCGGGGAAAGAAAAAGGAAAATCCAGTATCCATCAACTCAACTGCATGACAGGGATGGGCGGGCAACGGCGATATTATACCATAGTAGACAGTGAAGGGAGAAAGGCAGAAACGGGATGGGCAATTCCACCTACAGTTTTCGGCTTGGTTGCTCGCCCTGGACACGGTTTGACCTGAACTTACAGCCAGGGTAAAATCCGGCGCATGAATCGCGGTGGCCCTGGTGACATGGCATGCATCAGAACAACACACTCCCAACGATTCCTTTACCGATTCTTAACAGCCCTCTGCTACACTTCGACTGGCGGACACTGACTCCCCACCTGTGTCCGTGTCATGAGACTACGCAGGAGGTTCATAAATGGTCAAGAAAATCATGCTGGTGATGGGCGTTTTGACGCTCGTCGTGGCGATCGGTGTGGTCACCGTGGGCGGCGCGCTGGCGCAGACGGCCACTCCGCCGGCAGGAACGACCCCCACCACCCCAACCATGCCGTTCGGTCGTGGCTTCGGCTTTGGCTTCGGACATGGCGGCTCCACGGCAACGTTCGACGCCGTCGCCGAGGCGCTCAAACTGACCCCGACGCAGCTCTTCGAGCAACTGCACAGCGGCAAGACGTTGCAAGAAATTGCCACCGCGCAGGGCGTGGATCTGCAGAAGATTCAGGATGCGATGGATGCCGCTCGCACCCAGGAAATGAAGGACCAGATTGCGCAGGCCGTCAAGGACGGCAGGATGACCCAGGCGCAGGCTGACTGGATGCTGCAAGGCTTGGCCCAGGGCTTCCTGCCCAGGGGCGGCTTTGGCGGTCGCGGTCATCACGGCGGCATGCGCGGTTTTGACCACGGCATGTTTGGCCTTCCAGGCGCCGCACCCACGGCTACGCCGACACCCGGCACGTCATCCTGAGATGAACTCCGGCTGCGCCAGACGATGACTCATCGAGCGGGCCAGCCCCCTGACCGAGCCAGCCGTGCTGGCCCGACCAGGACAAGTTTGCTGTAACAGGAAGGGGATCGCGGCGACATGCCGCGTTCCCCTTCGCGTCTAATTCACATGGGCGCCTGAGGGTATCCTCAAAGGCCCTGAAAGCGCCCACGGTACGGGCTGTGCAGAATGCCTTACATTACATGACCACTAGCAACCTAAATCGAACCATTCTCGTTGTTGATGACGATAAGAAAATAGTACAGCTCGTATCGCTCTACCTTAAGCGCGAGGGCTATCGCGTCCTATCGGCCTATGACGGGCAAGAGGCCCTGGAGATGGCGCGCGGCAAACAGCCCGATCTGATCGTGCTGGACCTCTTCTTGCCCGAACTGGATGGCGCGGATGTCTGTCGGCTCTTACGCACCGAATCCCGCGTGCCGATCATCATGTTGACGGCCCGCGCCACGGATGAAGACAAGCTGTTGGGCCTCGACATTGGCGCCGACGACTACTTGACCAAGCCCTTCAACCCACGCGAACTGGTGGCCCGCGTGCGGGCCGTTTTGCGACGCACGTGGCCCGAAGAGGATGCGAATCCAGATCTCAACTTTGGTCAGCTCAACATCAGCCTGCTGCGGCGCGAGGTGGTTGCGCAAGGCCAACCGGTTTCCCTGACCCCGACCGAGTTTCGTTTGCTGGAGACTTTGGCGCGTGAACCGGGGCGCGCATTCAGCCGTTCTGAGCTGCTCGACCGCGCCTTCGGCTTTGATTATGATGGCATTGAGCGCACGGTGGACGTGCACATCATGAACCTGCGCCGCAAAATCGAGCCGCAGCCCAGCATACCGCGGTACATTATGACCGTGCCCGGTTTTGGCTATCGCTTCGAGGGGAATCATGCTGCATAGTTTGCGCGTGCGCTTGTTGCTGGCCATCATCCTCGTCGTGCTGATTGCGGTCAGCGTCACGGCGATTGTGGCCCGCCAGCGCACCACCGGTGAATTTCAGCGCTACGTCGAAAGCGGCGGCAATTCGGCCAATCGGCGTTTTGCCTTCGTGCTCGCGCGTTCCTATGCTGTCAACCAGGGCTGGAGCGATATTCAGGCCGAAGTGGATCGCCTGGCGCAGATCACCGACGAGCGCGTGGTGGTGGCCGACCAGCATGATCGCGTGGTAGGCGATTCTGAGCGAACGCTGATTGGTCAGCCCGCGCGCAACAATTGGCCGCCGCCTTTCGCCATCATGGTAGCTGGCGGTGGACGCGTCGGCTCTCTCTATCTCGGTCCGCTGAGCGGCCCACGTGAAGCCGATGCCGCCTTCGTCTCCGCGCTCAACCGCTCGCTGTGGTTGAGCGCCTTGCTGGCCGGTTTGGCCGCGGTGGCGGTGACGCTGGTGCTATCCGGGCGCATTGTGGGGCCTGTGCAGCGGCTGACCACGGCCGCCCGTCGAATGGAAAAGGGCGATCTGAGCACGCGCGTCAGCGTCGAGACAGACGATGAAATCGGCCAGCTCGCGCACGCTTTCAACGCCATGGCCGGCAGCCTGGGCAAGCAGGAACAGCTGCGGCGCAATATGGTCAACGACGTCGCGCACGAGCTGCGCACGCCGCTGACCAATCTGCGCGGCTATTTAGAAGCAGCCCGTGATGGCCTCGTGGGCACCGACGCCGCGCTGGTGGATAACCTCTACGACGAGACGATGCTCCTCAGCCGCCTGGTGGCCGATTTGCAGGAACTGGCGCAGGCGGAGGCCGGCCGCCTGACGCTCATGCGGGAATCCGTGGCGCTTGCCGGCCCCGTGGAACAGGCCGTGGGCATGCTGCGACCACAGGCCGAGGCGAAGGGCGTGACGCTCGTGACCGATTTGCCTGCCGATTTGCCATCCGTGGATGCGGACCGCGCGCGCGTCGGGCAGGTGCTGCGCAATTTGCTGCAAAACGCTTTTGCCCATACGCCGGATGGGGGCGTCATTACCGTAGCTGCGCGGCCTGCCGAGCAAAGCGTGCTGATTTCGGTGCATGACACCGGCAGCGGCATTGCGCCCGAACACATGCCCTACGTTTTCGACCGCTTTTACCGCGCCGATCGCCTGCACACCAGCCAGACTGGTCGCGCCGGGCTGGGATTGGCGATCGTCAAACAATTGGTGCTGGCCCACGGCGGCGAGGTCACGGCCGTGAGCGAAACAGGTCACGGCAGCACTTTCTCCTTCACTCTCCCCATCGCGCAGCCTGTCTGATTGCCAGTTTCCCTGTCTAGTCTATCCACGGTGGCATCCAGGATTTTGCCGCTGCCTGGCCATGGGCAATGCGGGCAGGCGTGCATTTTCGTGCTATACTCCTTGCCATCCTCTCTGCCGGAGTATGCCGATGACGCCCATTCGCCCTGCTCTTATCCTGGTTCTTATGGCCGAGCTGCTGCTCGGCGCGGCGAGCGCCCGCCCTGGCGCCGATACGCCGCTGCCCCTGCTTAACGGCGATTTCGAGGCCGGCTTCAGCCCGATCCTCATTGGCGGCGTGAGCGGCGCCGTGGGCAACGGCTGGACTCCGTTTGTCATCAGCGGGACGCTGGCCTTTCAGGCGGGTCAGGTCGAACCGCCGCTCAACCATTGGCAGGTATTCTTTGCTGACGCGGGCAGCTACCGCGCCGGCATCGCGCAAACGGTGACCGGCGACCTGCAGCCGCAGGATAACCTGCGCGCCACGGCCCGCGTCTACCCGCCCAGCCGCGTGGACGGCATCACCAAGACGATCGGCCTGGATCCCCTCGGCGGCAGCGACCCGACCGCGCCGTCGGTCGTCTGGAGCAGCGATGGCAGCGATGGAGCCTGGGCCACGCTGACCGTCACCGCCACCGCGGCGGCAACGCAGACGACCGTCTTTGTCAAGGTGGAGCAAGCCGCGGGCGGGCCGCATGGCCTGGTCTTTGTGGATGATGTGACGCTGCAGCGCGTCGCGCGGCCCCAGCGGGTTTTTCTGCCTTACATGACGATGCCGCTGGGCGACCCAACCTGGCAGTATCAAGCCGTCGGCATCATCACCGGCGCCGCGTCCTGCACCTCAACCGGCTTGCAGGGCCGCGTGGTTGCACCTGGCGGCGCGCCCCAAGCTGGCGTGCGCATCAAGGTGCGGTCTGCGCAGCCCGGCGGCCCACAGATGACCGTGGTCACCGCGGCCGACGGGCGCTGGCAGGCGCTGCTTGACCAGGCCGCGCCCCTGGCGGGCCGCTGGCAGGTGGCCGTGGTGGATGGCCGCGAGCGTTTGCTCTCCCCCCTCGTGGGTCAGATTGGCTTCCTGGATTCGCTGAGCGCCGTGGAAGCGCCGGGCATCCCCACGAGTGCAGACTGCGTCAACGGCCATCAGTGGTTGACGGTGAACTTTCAGACGCAGACCAACTTCCCCGATTACACGCTGGTGTCCACGCGCTATATCTCATGCCAGGACAATCACATGAATCACAACCTGCGTGTGTGGGTCATCGAGGCCGATGGCACACAGCGCCGCGGGACGCTGGTCCGTTTTCATGAACGGGGCGGTTTTGAGCAGGATATGGCGACGGGGGCCGATACCTTTAAGCCAGCCGGCTACATTGACTACAACTTGCCGCGCACCCAAGAATTTGCCCTGCACGTGCTGGGCGGCGCCTCCGACGCCACTGCTTTCTTGAGCAGCATGACCCCGCCCATCATCGAAAGCTGCACCGGCAACACCTGGGGACACTATTCTTACGAGGTGATTTTTCAGCACCGCGCGGGGGTCAATGCTGAACGCTGAATGAAGAACGCGAAAAGCTGAACGGTGGGAACTTGCGCCTTCATGTTCCAGTCGGTTAGCGCTGCTTGCAGCGCGCGATCGCCGGCGACTGAGCAGTTACTCCCTTAGGGATGAGCGGGGGGCGGCAGCGCCTGGCCGGAGTTAGGATCCATCATCAGGGAGGAGACGTCCACCGCCTCGAAGTCGGAGCCATGCACCCGAATTTGCAGCTGGTGCAGGTCTTCGTCATCCCAGCGTGGGTCTGGAGCGCCGGAAAGAAACCAACTGCTGCCATTATCGGCAATCATCATGCCGTAGCGCTTGAGCGCGGTCAAAATGACGCGGTTCGTGGCAGAAAAGGGGCTGATGTCAAAACTGGCCTTGAGCCGAAAGCGCTGCCCCATCGGCGGGTGGGCCGGGTTGGTGGAATCCGAAGCAAAATGACGCGCCGGCCACACGTAGGCGCGACGCGTGTTTTCCACGGTGAAGCGCAGCGCATGCGTAATCGCGCCGCGTGCCACTTCATCATAAGTGACCAGCCCCGGCAGGATGGGCAGACCCGCGGCATCGGCCGAGG
>CAZEPA010000175.1:0-8193 GCA_964513955.1 uncultured Anaerolineae bacterium
TGGCCGATCTTGGGACGCGCATCAGCGACCCGGTACGCCTCAGTTTGCCCACGGCGCAGCGTCAACCCAACGGCGCGTTGCGCGGCGCCATCCTTCATGTAGACCACTTCGGCAACCTGATCAGCAACATTCCCAACGCCTGGCTGGCCACAGACAGTTGGCGGGTCACGATCGGCCACACAACGCTGGATGGCATTCGGCCCAGTTTTGCCGCGGCGCCGATGGGCGCGCTGCTGGCCTACCGCGGCAGCGCGGGTACGCTGGAGATCGGTGAGCGTAATGGGCGCGCCAGCCAGACGCTTGGCATGGGCGTGGGGCAACCCGTGGTTGCCGAGCCTGGCTGAAGCTTAGCCGTGCCCCCCAAGAATCATGAGAGGAAAAGACACTATGTCTCGCTTCAAGATCATCGGCAAACAACCGCTGCACGGCGTGGTGACGCCGTCTGGCAACAAAAACGCGGCGCTGCCTCTCCTGGCGGCGTCGCTCCTCACCGACCAACCCCTGACCCTGCGCAATGTCCCTGCCATCGGCGATGTCAAGACCATGGTGCAGCTCTTGCGCGGCCTCGGCGTCGACTCGACCTGGCCCGATGAGCACACCCTGGTCTTGCATGCGTACGACCTGGGCCGGGGCAAGTTGGACAGCGACCTCTTCCGCATCATTCGCGGCTCCGTCACCCTGGCAGGTTCCCTGCTGGCGCGCACCGGCCGCGCCGAGCTGCCCATGCCAGGTGGGGATAAGATCGGCCGCCGGCGCATTGACACTCACCTGTTGGCCCTCTCGGCGTTGGGCGCCGAAGTGGAGTACGGGCAAAACTTCACCCTGGCTGCACCCTATCTGACCGGCGCTGACATCCTGCTGGATGAAGCCAGCGTGACCGGCACCGAAAATGCCGTCATGGCGGCCGTCTTGGCGCGCGGCCCCTCGATCATTCGCAATGCGGCGTCCGAGCCGCACGTGCAAGATTTGTGCAACTGCCTGGTGCAGATGGGAGCGCAGATTCAAGGCATCGGCAGCAACACGCTGGTCATTGAAGGCGTGCGTCGGCTCCACGGCGCGGAGTTTAGGATTTCGCCTGACACCACGGAGATTGGCTCTTACATCGGCCTGGGCGCGGTGACTCAGGGCGAAATACGGGTACGTGAAGTGCCAGCCGACCAACTGCGCATGATTCGCCTGATTTTCGGCGACCGCCTGGGGGTGCGTATGCGCCAAGAGGAGACGCCGACCGGCTTTGATCTCATCGTCGAAGACCATCAAGACCTGGCTGTGCGCATGGATGTGGGCGGCGCTGTGCCGAAAATTGATGACGCACCGTGGCCTGCGTTCCCAGCCGACCTGATGAGCATTGCGATTGTGGTGGCGACGCAGGCGCGGGGCACGGTGTTGATTCATGAGAAGATGTTCGAAAGCCGGCTGTACTTCGTGGACAAGCTGATCAGCATGGGCGCGCAGATCATTTTGTGCGATCCCCACCGCTGCGTGGTCGTGGGGCCAGCCACCTTGCATGGGCAGGAGCTTAGTTCGCCTGACATTCGCGCTGGCATGGCGCTGCTCATTGCTGCGCTCACGGCCGATGGCGAGAGCACCATTGCCAACAGCGGCCAAATTGATCGCGGCTACGAACGCGTGGAGGCAAAACTGCGTGGTCTGGGCGCCAATATCACGCGCCTGGACGATTGATTCACGCGCGGCGCCACGAGGTTCCCCTTGCGCAGGCTGGCTCCACGGCGCATCAGCGGGCAAGTCAGCATCGCTCTTGACGACGCCAGCTCCTTATGCGGCGAGCCTGCGCAAGGTTGAGGTCTCGCGTCCAACCCTCGCAGGGGACTGTGGACATCACAATGTTGACTTGCGCGTGCGTCGGGTGCCTCTGATGTCGCCATCTCGCCTCAGCCCTGCGAGGGGAGGATCAGACGTTGGCGGCGGTGTTATTGCTATTGTTGTTAGATTGCTCGCTCTGGCCTTGGCGGCCGCTGAACAACTCCACGATGCGGCCCATCTGCTCGTAGACAAAATTCTGGCGGAAACCGCCCACCGCGGCGATCAATGAGGGCAACAACCGCGCGCCCAGGCTTTCGCTGGTGGTCTGCGTATTGGCTTGCAGCACCAGCAGGCCGGTGGCGAAGAGCAAGTAGACCAGTCCACCCAACACCATGCCCATGATCGGCTGCGTGAGATACCAGATGTAGTACTCGCGGTCGAAATCGCGGCGCTCCGAAATGTGGTACCACAGGCTCCACAGGGCGCCAATGGTGCCGCCCAGACCACCCCAGAAGAGAGTGCTGAGGAACGGCATCGCCTGACTGAGCACGACGGATGTGGTTGGCACGCCAACTACCGTCGTCAGCCAGATGCTTATCCGCGGCCAGAAGCCGTTGGAAAGGATGAAGGCCAGCATGAGGCCAACCATCCAGAGCGTTTCATAGCGGAAGAGGCGCGGCCCCCATTCCGCGGCCCACTGTCGGCTGTTGGTCGAGGCAATCAGCAAGGCGTGGACGCGCTGCACCTGATATTCCGCGTCCACGTAGTTTTCGGGTTTCTCGATCAAAATCAAGCGCGATTGGTGCAGCAAGTCCAGCGCTTTTTCGCCGCGCAACGCATCGTTGGCCAGGTCCTGCGTGGCCTGATCGTACAGGCGATCAATCTCGCGCGACAAAGAGCGTAACTGTTCGGTGGTTATGCGGCCCAGGATCAAGCGCGCCTGATCTGGCGTTAAGTCACGGATGGTCAGCGGCTTATCTTCGCCGGCCTGGGAACCAGGCCCTGGCGGCACAATCTGACCCGAAATCGGGCCTTCGAGCACCAGGCCGCCCACGCGCAAACGGGCTGGGGCTGGGTCCCCTGGCGGCTGCGGCGCGGGCGCTGCTGGCTCAGCCACAACCGGCGCCAATCCGACGGACGGCGGCGTGGTGGGTGTGCCTGAATACGGCGGCAGCGGGCTGCGCACGGTTGTGATCGGAACGCCGTTGATCGGCAAGGCGCCGCCGGCGGTCGGCGGAATGGCCGCCAAAATATCTTCAGTCAGTCCATCATCGGCGGCTGGCGCCGCGCCGGTCATCGGATTTGTGGCGGCGCTGGGCGGGGCCGCATGCACGTCGTCTATCAAATTGTCCTCGCTGGGTGGTGTCGGTGTCGGCTGGAGTGGCGGGATTGTTGACGGCGCAGGGCGCGCGGCGACCGGCGGCGCGGCCGGAGCCGCTTCAGACATGGGTTGTGTGGGTGCAGGCGGCGTCACGAGGGGTGGGGGCATGGCAGGCGTCACCAGAACGCTGGGCAATGGGTTGTCCGACGGCACTTCAATCTCATCCAGCGGCGCCTCATCGCCAGGGATCTCGATGGCATCGTCGGTTGGCGGGGGCATCACGCCTCGTTCAGCCAGCGCGGGCGCGGCTGACACCGCGGACTCGCGCGGGGGCATGGCTGTCACGCTGCGCCGCGCGGGGACTTCCACGTCCGGCGTGTCTGACGCATCGGCCTCAAGGGCCAACCACGCCTCGACTTGAGACGCCAACGCGTCATCCCCCAGGCCAGAAGCGGCGCGTGAGGTCGTGAGCGTTGATGGCTGGGAAGATGGGGGAGAATCGGCGGCCAGCGGCGGTGGGGCTTCTACCGCCGCTCTATTTTTGACCAGTCCCTGGATTTCGTGACCACGTCCCTTCAGGCTTGCGCGTTGTTTTGCCATGATGATACCCTTTGCGGAGCCAGGCGCTTTACCCTGGTTTCGACAAAACCTGCTGGATGGGCGTCATTATACCATACTTGCTTGCTTCTTGGGCAAATTGCGTAGGCGCAGCCGTCGTTCTCTTCGCGTCCAGGGGCGCAGTTTCAACGCAAAGTCGCCAGAGCGCCATGGACAGAGACGCTTCAACGCAAAGCCGCCAGGGCGCAGGGTCGCAACGGCCTTTGGCGTCGTGCCAAAACAACAATCGCCGCTGCATACCAGCGGCGATTGTAGCGGCGTCGAGTGCCGCCTAGAGCAGGCGTGCGGTCTTGGCCTGCCGTAGGCGGCAACATGCTAGCCAGCTTAACGCACAGTTTGACTTACGTTGGCTGCAGGGCTGGCCTGGGGCAAACGGCGCACGCCGAACACCAGGGCCAGCCAATAGACGACGTAGCCCAGAACTTCGGTCAAGGAAGGGTTGCCATTATAGCCAAAGAGCGCGACGAGGATCTGGCCTAAACCCGAATTCTCGTCAATCAGCCGGTTGGTGTCCCACACGTGCTCGACCACGGCCGGGATCCAACCGACCTCGTTGAATTCGTGGATGCTGTGCGCCACCAGGCCGGCGGCAAAGAGGATGAGCAGCACACTCGTGACGCGGAAGAAGCGTTTGACGTTGAGCTGCCGCGTGGTGGCAAACAGGACATAGCCCAGGGCAGCCGCTGCGCCCAGGCCCAGCAGCGCCCCGAACAGCGTGGCCTGACCGCCGGCCGTAAACGTGGCGGCGGTGAGGAAGAGCGCAGTCTCGATGCCCTCGCGCACGACGGCAAAAAAGGCCAGGCCGAACAAGGCCCAATGACTGCCCGTGCTCGTGACCGCCTGGCGCACGCCGCTCTCTAATTCCCTGTTGATGCGCCGGCCCTGCGTTTGCATCCAGAAAATCATCCAGGTGAGGATGCCCGCGGCCAGAAGCATGGTTACGCCTTCGAAAATCGGCTCGGCCGGGCCCTCTAATTCCGCGCCTACGGCATACAAGGCCAGCGCGACGACCAGGCTGACCGCCATGGCGATGACTGTGCCTTGCCAGACCGCGGTCTGTTGGCGACTTTGACCCATTTTGCGCAGCGCGCCCAGGACAAGCCCGACGATGAGGGCGGCTTCTAACCCCTCGCGGAGAGCCAGTAAAAATGCAGGCAACATAAGGCTGCAATACCTCGCTTGTATGAGATGGCGGCGCAGGTTGGAACAACCTGGCATCCGCTGCTTCTTGCGAATCATTCGCAATAACGGCAGTAGTGTAACCAGGATTCTGTTTGCAGTCAAGTGGTTTGCGCAGGTTCATACGGACGAATGTGCAATTTTGACGCGGCCTGACAGTCAACTTATAATTTAACCATGATTCAATTAAGCGATAGCACAGAAACCCAGCTTCTCGCTGAAGCTGGGTTTCTCCCGGAGTTCCTGGCGTCGGGAAAAGTCAATGTCTGAATTGACCCTGACGCCGGGAATGACCGAATACCTGGCCGGTTTGTGGAAGTTGGAAAATCGGGAGCAGGAGATGACAACGAGCGGCCTGGCCTTGCACCTGGGCGTGAGCGACACCGCGGTGTCGCGCATGACCAAACGCCTGGCAGAGGCCGGTTTGGTGACGCATTTGCCCCATCGTCAGATCGCGCTGACGGTGGAGGGGCGTCGGCATGGCGGCCGCCTGGTGCGCCATCATCGCCTGTTGGAGGTTTTTCTAATCCAGGTTTTTGGCTTTACGTGGGATCAGGTAGATGTGGAAGCGCACCGCATGGAGCATGGCATTTCGGAGGTGGTGGGCGACCGCATGGATGAAATTTTGGGCTTTCCCACGCAATGCCCGCACGGCGACCCCATCCCAGCCAGGGATGGCGGCGTGCGCAGCTATCAAACGCGTCCGCTGGTAGAGGCGGCGTTAGGCGCCCCGTGCATCGTGCGCCGCGTGGGCAACAGCGGCGATGCGCCCCTCCTGCGTTACCTGGCGGATCTGGGGCTGCGGCCTGGCATCGAGGTGACGGTGCAGCAGCGCGCGCCATTCAAAGGCCCCCTGCACGTGTTGGTCGGCGACCAGCCGCAGGTCATCGGCCACGAGGTGGCCTCGCTGCTGTGGGTGGAGCAAATCACGGGCACTGAATGACCCCCTGCGCCCAGAGGCAACCGCCGCAAACGGGGAAGGTGTTGCCCAGGCAGTCCTCTTCGTTGCCCTGGATCAAGTCACAGCCGCCGCAAAAGGTGCAGGGTGCAAAGGCAAAATTTTGCACGCGCTCGCGATAGGCCACGTAGGTCGGATCGCGCCAGATGTCGAGCAGGTCGCGCTGGTTGACGTTGCCCACGATGTGGCGCCGCGAGAAGCGCTGATACTGCTTGAGATAGTGGCTGTGGCTGTGCAGCAGCGGCAGGCAGGGCGCAACGCCGCCATCCCAGCCGATGGCCAGCGCGCCGCTTTCGATGAAGTTGCAGACGTCGTTGTTGCCGCCCAGGTTGTGCCCGGCCAGGCTGACGTTGAAGCCGCTGCGAAACGCCTGGAAAATGGCGTCAGTCGTCTGTTCGTTGAATTCCATCTTGGGCAGGCTGAGATGCGGCACCCAGGATGAGGGCATGTAGGCGATGTCGTTCAGCAGGTGGTTGTAGAGCTGCTCCTGGCGCAGTTGATCGGTGTAGGGCAGAACATTGCTCACCTTGAAGTAGCTGGCGCCCAGGCGGTGCGCCAGGCCCAGCACCGCGGGCAGGTCCTGGATGTTGCGCTGCATGGCGACAAAGGCAATGCCGATTTTAGGCTGTGGGTAGTGACCACCCGGCCGAATCTGGCGCAGGTGATTGACATTCTCCAGCACGTGCGGCAGCTCCGCGCCCAAGCGCACATCCGCGTAGCTCTCCGGCGTCGCACCGTCAATCGAAATCCAAATCACATCGAGGCCCGCATCAATCAGCGCGCGCGCTTTCGCGTCGTTGAGCAGGGTGCCGTTGGTGATTAGCTCTACGGTGGCGCCGAGGGCCTTGGCGCGAGCCACCATGTCTGGCAGCTGCGGATGGAAGAGCGGCTCGCCGATGCCGCCGAAGAAGACGAGGGGCGGCGACTCAACCGCACGGATGCCCTCGATGATGCGATCGAAGGTGGCCGGCTTCATGCGGCCCAGGCGCTCGTCCCACACGTTGCGCAGGCAGGTGATGCAATCGAGATTGCAGTAGACCGTCGGTTCTACGTAAACCCGCGCCAGCTGGCCGAGGGGCCGATGCAGCCGCACCTTGCCGTTATCATCCTCCAGGCGCAGGCGCGCGCCGGGCGTCAACCCAAACTGCGCCGCCATCTCCGCCGGCAAGACCAGGCGCCCCTGCGCATCCACCTCAGCCCATTGTGTTGGTTTGCTTGTCGCCATCGCCCATCCTCCGAACCTACGCCGCCTCAACTTCTGCCGCGGCGTGGGATTGGCCAATCAGGAATTCGAACTTACGAGGTGTCATTGTCGCACGGTGCGAAAGCAAAGACAATGACTTTTGTCACCCTGGAGGGACGCAGAAAGCCGAAGGAATTCGGCGTATGATACGTCAAACCCGCTCAAGCGGGTTGCGCCCGGCCGACCTGCCTCGGCAGGCTTTGGTGTAGCGGCTCGTGAATTCGTGCATGGGCGCCGTTATGGTCGGGGCGGCCTCCGACGTCAGCCTACATCGTCATAGAACCCGCTGTGTTTCTTGCCGGCTTTGAGAATCAGCACGCGAGCTATGTCGTCTTCGATTCGGTAGACGACTCGATAGAGATCGAGCTTGATTTTGTAGTAGCCGCGTAAAGGCCCTCGCAGTTCAGCGGCAGCTTCGGGGCGCGGATTGACCGCCAACTGCGCGATGGTACTCTTGACGCGCTGGCGAAGATGTCCAGGCAGTTCTTCGATCTGGCGCCGGGCGCGCTGGGTGATATCAACCTGGTAGCGCATCGTCGCCTAGCCAGGCTTCGATTTCCGCGGGCGTCAGGCGCTCCATCTGGTCTGCGCCCTGCGCCAGCGCCAACTCGGCCTTCAACGCCTCGATGCTGCATTCCAGGTCGTCAATGTACTCAACGATTTCGTTCCAACGGTCAGGGGCCACCAGCACCGCGGTCGGCTGACTGCGGTTTGCCAACACCACCGGCCCCGCCTTTAGTCGTTTGAACACTTCCAGGTGCCGATGCTTCAAATCTGAAACCGGCGCCATCTGTGGTAGTGGAAACATTTGTACCTCCTGCGTATGACCTGAACATATAGCCAAACAATGCCCATGCACAGGCTATCATAACGCATTTATGGACTGGGGTCAATTTGGTTCAACCGTCGAGGATGCAGAGCCTGCGCAAGGGCAGTCCCCTGGCAGGGCTGCGACGGAGTGACGGTCTCAGAGGCGCGCGACGTTCCCGCAAGCCAATGCGCTCATGTCCCGTGACCCCTGCGAGGGTTGGAGATGGATATATTTCAGTTTTGGCGCGTAGCCCACGAAGGTTATACTGAGTTGTCAAATTGGTTATTCTGAGTTGGCGA
>CAZEPA010000176.1:0-2435 GCA_964513955.1 uncultured Anaerolineae bacterium
GAGAAACGAACGGGGAAGACAGCGGTCGCATGACAACGGACTCCTTCTCGACTATCACCACGATTTCATGCCGCACACCTACCAGCCAATTGGCCCCTGGTGGCGCGAAAGCTACGCCAAAAAACGATGTATTCTCCCGATGTTAACCTTGCGCGACCGGCTCGATGCGGCCCACGACCCACTCTTCGATGACCGCGCCCTTGATCAGATGCTCTTCGATCAGGCGTGGAATCATGGCCGGCAGCACATTACCGTAGGTGACGCGTGGTTGGTTGGCCTGCTGAATATCCACCAACGGCTCACGCGCACACATGCCGATGCAGCCCACCGTCGCGATGTGCGCATCAATGCCGCGTGCGGCCAACTCGTCCATGATGGCGCGCATCGTGTCGCGCGCGCCCGCCGCAATGCCGCAGGTGCCCATACCAACCGTAATCGTCGTGCCGGTGTCCAGGCGTATCTTCAACGACTGCTGCGCCTCCTCACGAATGCGCTTCAGGTCTTCCAATGTCTTCAGCCTTGCCATAGATTGCTCTCTCCCCTTCGGCCAAATAGTCGGCCAGCCATTGTTGTACCGCCGGATGCGTCAGGGGAACTTCTCCCAGTTCCCCGCGCAGCTCGGCGCTGTTTACACTAAATCGGTTGGCGTCCACGACGTGCGTATACTGTACGTCGAACGCCTCGCTCCCCAATAGGATCGCCAGCAGGGTGGCCGGCATGTCGCCCAGCGGCGCCCGATCCCAATGACTCAACTGGTAGGTCAGCGTGATCGTGGCGCCTTGCCCTGGCTGCGAAGCGATGGACAGACCGCCGCCGGCCTGCTGCGCGGCCGCGGCCGCCAGGGGAATGCCCAACCCCACATGACGCGTACGGCGCGTGGTAAAGAACGGATCGGTCACACGCTGGATAGTCGCCGCATCCATGCCGCGGCCGTTGTCGGCGATGCAAATCGTCATGCGATCGGCTGCGTGCGCCTCTTCGATGGTCACGCTGACCCGGCTGGCGCCCGCTTCACGGGCGTTTTGCACCAGGTCCAGGATGTGCAAGGATAGTTCGCGCACGCTGCTAATCCCTCCAGCCGCCGCAGGGCGGCTTCGCAGCCGTTGCAGCGACTTCAGTCGCCGGGCAAACCCCTACGCCAACACCTGCACTTGTTTGACCATCTGTGCGGGGGTTAAGCGGCCGACCACGCGCTCATCCACCACAGCCACCGGCGCCAGGCCGCAGGAGCCGAGACAATAGACCACCTCAAACGTGACCCGAAAGTCGTCGGTGGTCTGACTGGGAATGATCTTGAGGGTGTTGCCCAGCTCATCAATGATCTTAGCCGCGCCTTTGACGTGGCACGCGGTGCCGTCGCACACGCGTACGATGTGGCGCCCGCGCGGAGTCAGGTAAAACTGCGCGTAAAACGTGGCCACGCCGTAGATTTTGCTCAGCGGCGTACCGGTGCGCTTGGAAATAGTCGCCAACACCTCAACCGGCAAGTAGCCGTATTCATCCTGGGCGTGCTGCAGAATGGGGATCAACGCGCCTTTCTGATCGGCATACTCGGCCAGAATCGGCTCTAACAGGCTCAAATCAACGGATGGCTGCGTCATACAGGCATTTCCCTCCACAAAAAATCGGTACTCATGCCCCGAGCCATGGCCCGGGGCGCCCGTAGCATAAAAAACCGCCGGCTGCCGCAAATCACGCCAGCCGGCGCTCCCTGGCGGCAGTCGGCGTTGATCTGCAAAAACACGAACATGGGGCCATTGTAGCACGCCGGTCAGATTCTCCCTATGACAAAAGTCATGTCATTGGCTTCATTTGTGCAATCTAACACAAACTTCAACTAATGCCAATTGTACATCGTTCTGGGCTGCCCAGCGCCTGGCGCAGTTCCTGGATCGTGGGCGCGGCCAGGCTCACGCGGGTGCGCGCGATCATCTCGCTCAGGCGGTGCGCATCGCCGTCTTGCACCAACGGCCAGCGGCCGAGCATGGAAAGCTGCGCTCGCGCCTGCGCCACGGTCAGTCGCGCGGAGATTTCCAGGGCAGGGACATCGAGCTGGGGCGGTACAAAACCGAGGTTGGCGAGGAGGCTGAAGCTGGGGCGATCCACGTGGCAGGGGATGGCCAGGCCGCCCAATGCGTTGACCTGGGCCACCACCTCTTCGATGCTGAAGGAGGTGGACGTGAGAAGGAGCGGCGTGTGTTCACGGATGAACTCGCCCGTTTCGTCCACGACGAATTGGCCGCCGAAATGTTCAGCATCGTTCAGCAGAGGCGGCAGCGCAGCGTCCACCCGCTGCTGCCAGGCGAAGGCCGCCGCATTGTTGTCAAACAGGCAGAGCAGATGGACCTCTTCGCGTGTTTGCACTTCCATGCCTGGCCAGACAATCAAGGGCGTGCCCGCGGCGGCCCGCTGCACCGCTTCGATGTTGTGCGTGG
>CAZEPA010000176.1:2535-8191 GCA_964513955.1 uncultured Anaerolineae bacterium
ACAATCAAGGGCGTGCCCGCGGCGGCCCGCTGCACCGCTTCGATGTTGTGCGTGGCGTTGTGATCGGTGACGGCGATGAGATCCAGCCCCAGATCCAGGGCGCGGCGGACAATGAAGGGCGGGATCATCTCCACTTCGGCACACGGCGACAAGACGGTGTGCAGATGCAAATCACAGCGCAGCCAACGCCGCGCGCCGTCACCAGGCATCTATGCTCCGGACTCTACTCTGCAATCACCTCTGCGCCCACAACCCCCAACGCCGCAAGTTTACCGGCGATGGTATAGGTGCCAGACGCGGTGCTGAATAAGGGGATGTTTTCTTGCGTCGCGCGCCCCACGGTTTCCGCGCTGATGACAGCCCCCTCCGTGATGATCACGCCGGCCAGGTTGAGCAGGCTGGCCACGGCGACCACATTCGGGTGCGCTTGCAGCGTTATCCACAGCGTGCCAGCCGTGGCTCCAGCCATGGCGCAGCTCAACAAGTCAGCCGCATACCCACTGACCACGGGCCGGTCGAGCGACGTCGAAGGGGTCATGAGTGAAAGTTCGAGCGCATCAGCAATTTGTTGTAACAGCATCAGGTTCTCCACAAGCTACGCCTGGTTGCCAACCAGAAAAACAGCCCACAGCTTGGTGCCGCGTCCCTGGGCCGATTCAACATCCACGCTGTCGCTGTAACGTTTGATATTCGTCAGTCCCATGCCGGCGCCGAAGCCCAGCTCACGCACCCAATCCAACGCGGTGGTAAAGCCGGGAGCAAAGGCTTGGTCAATGTCGCCGATCCCAGGTCCGTCATCTTCGGTGATCAGGGTGATGCGATTGGGGCTGACCTCGACGCGCAGCTCGCCGCCGTTCGTGGCATGGATGACCAGGTTCATTTCGGCTTCGTACGCGGTGATGGCCAGCCGCCGCACCAGGGAAGGGTTGGCGCCCAGGCGTTCCAGCGCGCGCTTGACTTTGCTGGACGCTTCGCCGCCGTGCGTAAAATCACGCGGCGCCACGTGATAGCGCAAGAGCAGACTTGTTTCGTCAGAAGCAATGTCATCGAAGATATGGCTGGCGCGATAGCGGCGCATTTCTTCCGCCTGGAAGCGGCGGTTCAAGGTGCGCAGCAGCCCGCGCGTGATATCGCTGGCGGTAACGATGCCCACAAGCGCGCCGGCTTCATCCAAAACCGGCAAGCGGCCGTACCCATACTGCGCAAAGAGGTTGATCGCCTTCACCGCGCGATCATCAGTGCGCACAGTCACGACCGTGGGCGTCATATGCTCAGCCACCAGGTCGGCCGCGCCGTGGTTCACCAAGGCGTTGATCAAATCCTGGATGCTGATGATCCCCAGCAGGCGCCCTTGCGGTTGCTCCACGACCGGCGCGCCAGAGATGCGCCGTATGCGCAGGATCTCCATCAGCTCGGTTAAGGGCGTGCTGGGTAGGACGGTAATCGGGCGCGCGGTCATCACTTCCTGCACGCGCAGCTCGTAGACCAGCTCCTGCACACGGATGAGCTCGTCATGCTCGGCGGCGGTGATAGACGACGCGGCGGGCGTGCTTGACATCAGGTTTGCTCAGGTTGAAAGATCGGCCAGGCGGTTGTTGGGCAGCCCGGCCTGATACATGAGACCGCAAGCCTCATACATGCTGTAGCCGCATGAGATCAGCGGAATGCCCAGTTCCTCGGCCAATTCGGTGGTGGACGGCGGCGGCTGCTTCCCCCGCACAAACACGATCGCGCCGATGCTGGCCATTTCAGCCGTGCGTACCACCTGCTGATTGGTCAATCCGGTGAACAGCAGGCTGTTGCCGTCGGTCGTGAATGCCAGTACATCGCTCATGAGATCAGCGGCCCCGCCGGAAGAAAGCTCCAAGGTGGGGGTGTAGGTCATCGTGATGACCTGACCATTGAGAATACGAATAATCTCGCGTAATTGCATACGTTCCATTCGCTCGCTTATGCGCTGGGCGCGACAGTCGCTTCACGCGCCCGGATCAGAAGAATCGGCACAGTTGACATGCGCAGCAGCTTGTAGGCCTCGCTGCCAAACACCACCCGATTGATGCCAGATCGGCCGTGGGTAGACATGACAATCAGGTCCGCCTGGATCGTTTCGGCAAAGGCCAGAATCTCCTCGGCGGGGCCGCCAAAACGCACTTCGGTGTGGCAGGCGGCGCCCCATTGGCTGACGGTCGTGGATACCTGAG
The DNA here is from genome assembly GCA_964513955.1 of uncultured Anaerolineae bacterium. Taxonomy (GTDB): domain Bacteria; phylum Chloroflexota; class Anaerolineae; order SSC4; family Amarolineaceae; genus Amarolinea. Next base: position 4,737 of record CAZEPA010000176.1, read on the forward strand.
CCAAATAGGTGCGCAGGTCATGATCTAGCTGCTCCAACTCACGTCGCGCCATTTCCAGGTGATCCTGGGCAATGTAAAATGGATAAAGGCTCACCATCGTGACCGAACGATCTTGCAGCATGGGAGCCACCGAAACCAGGTAGACATCCACAGGGTCGGGGCTGACCATCACCAGGGAACGGACATGCGGCAGCGCCTGTTCGGCAAAAGCTGAGCCATCAAGCGGCACTAGAATATGGCGATACATAACCCCCCTCCCTTCTTTCAGAACAGATGCCAGGCTGGCTGAGCCGGTTTGCAGATCCAAACCCGGCGCGTGTGATTCGGCTCAGCATAGTTGCCACGTCGCTGCTAGTATAGTGAAGGGCGGGCCGCGATGTTATGATTGGGGTCATAGCCAAAAGAAACGGGTTTCACAGTCAGACCCAAAATGGCCGACAGTGAAACCCGCTGAGGAGCAGTAGCCGCTGCTAGAAAACGAAATTTACTTGACGCCTGCCTTAGTCAAAATGTCCAATGTCTCTTTGCCTAAAACCAATCGAATGTCTAGATTGGCCTGGTCCGGCGGTGGGTTGCGCACTTCCGACGCCGTGACGTTGAAAATCGCCGCCAGTTGGCCCAGGGTGTAGCGTTTGTCGGTGTAAGCGATCAGAGTGCCGCGCTCGTACGTGGAGGCGTCGGCATCGCCCAGCTGCTCCACCACAAAGCCGAGGGATTGCAGCCACGCGGCCGTACGGCGCGCCAGGCCGGGCGTTTCGGTGCCGTTCAAGAGGATGATCTTGGCATTTTCGGCCGCCAGACGTTGGCGATCGAGCGTCATCGTGGCAGTTGGCGTCACGGTGTTGGTAATCGCCGGGCTGCCATCTAGTGGAGTTGGCGTCGCTTCTGCTGTGGCAATCGGCGCGGCAAAGAGACGATCCACCACGGCGCGAATCTTGTTGCGGTCGGGGATGAGAATCCAAGCGCCGGCCTCTGAATAGGTGCACTCGCCCATCGAGCAGTCAATCACCGCCTGTTCGATCTGGTTGAAGTCCACCTGGCGTCCCAGCTCGGCCAACGCAATCAAGCGATCCAGGGGGATATCGGTCTGCACCGATTGCGCCAGCGAGCGCGCCAGGCCCGGTAAGTTGCGGATCAACGTGGGGAGCATCCCCTGGCTCAGGATCTTGTTCTTGAGCGCCAAGAGCACCTGCTGCTGACGCCGCGCGCGCCCAAAATCATTATCTACGTGGCGCGTGCGGGCATACTTCAAGGCCAGGGTGCCATCCATATGCTGCAAGCCCTTGGGAATAAACAGCGGGTCAAATCCGTAATCGTCGCTCGGATAGGTGGGGTCGTTGAGGTCGCGCGGGACATCAATGTCGAGTCCGCCGACATAATCAATGACCTCGCGAAAACCCTCGAAATTGAGGCGCACATAGTAGTGAACCGGGTAGCCAATCAGTTCGCTGACCGTCTGTTTGGCGAGAGCAGGCCCGCCGCCAGGATAATTCTTAATGTCGCCGATGCGATGGGCGGTGTTGATCTTGTTGTAGATCTCATAGCCCGGAATCTTGACCCAGGTATCGCGAGGAATGGACAACATCCCGACCTGACCGTGCGCCGGGTCAATCGTAATCAGCATCATGCTATCGGTGAGGCCGGGAATGGTCTGCGACGGGCGTTGATCCACGCCCAACACCAGGATATTGACGCGCTCCAGGCGCGAGAGATCCCAGGTGGGGACCGCCTGCACGACCGGAGCCGGGCTATCGGGATTGGGCGTTTGGACGGGGTCCACGCCAGCGGCCGCATTGTCTTGCATCGGCAGGGACAAGTCGCTCAGGGAAATGGCCGGCAGCTGCGAAGCATGGGCTACGACCTCGCGCGCCCAGTGATAGAGTAGAAAGCCGGCGTAAGCAAAGGTGAATAGGAACGCTGTCAGCAAGACAAACAACAGAAGACTGGCCCAGCGCGAGCTGCGTGGGGTGAGCAGCGGGCGAGGATGGATCGTACTCAAGGGGTTGATCGTTTCAGATGTCGAACTCATAGTTTGCCGATTATAGCATAGGCGCTCACGCCGCCCAAATGCCAGTATTGGGAGTTAGCAGTTCCAGAGGTAGCAACACATTCAACCACAAGGAACACAGAGAACACAAAGAAACGGCAGATCAGGTGCAAAATGGGCAGGCTTCTTTGCGTTCTTGGTGATCTCTGGGGTCAAAAACCCGGCCGCACGTAGAGCTGCTGATCAGGCGTATCACGGCGCGACCGGGCAGGCCAGCGCGCCCACTGATCGGCTCCCAATGGGTGACGCGCGCACCGGCGTTGATCGGGACGGGCAGCGCCGGGTGCACGCCGGCGCAAATGGCCGAATACTCAGCTTCAGCGCGGGATATTGGCCCGATAGAGGGCGGTGCTGGTCAGCAAAAAGAAACGCGCGCCTGGTTCATCTACAAAAATGCTGCGCAGGCCGCGGAGTTGCTGGCCGTCTGTCTCTCGGAACTGGCGGGTGAAGACGCCATTCTTGTCGAATTGGAAAATCACCCCTTCACCAGCATCGCCCACATACAAATTGCTCACCTCGACACCGCCGTCAATCCCCACGAACAGGCCAACGGGCTGTTTCAGCGGTGTGGGCAGGCCTTGCAGTGAAAACTGCTCAGGCTGGCCGCTCAGGTACTTTTGCACACTGCCGTTGGCAAAGAGCACCCAAACATTGCCATCAATGCCCATGTCCACGGCGCCGCTCAAATCCACCGGGGTTTGCGGGGGGAAATACTGATCGGGCGCCGAGTCATAGGCCAAGTCCGCGTTAGGCCGATACTTCAGAATCTGCTGCAAGGTGCTGTCCAGCACGTAGAAATTGCCCGCGTAGCTGGCTGTCAAGCGCGGCCCCTTCCACATCTCCCGCATCGCCACCGGCCGGGCTTTCAGTTCCCACGGCGCACGAAATTCGTACAACATACCGGTGGAATCCAGAACGAGCAAGGTGGAATCGGTGCGCACACCGACGGGCGGCGCCCACACCATATCTATCAATTCACCTACCACGAGTGAACCAACGGGCTGGCCTTTCGTTACCAAGGGGCCTCCATCATTGGGCACCAGGCCATCGCCAAGCTGGTTCAAGCGATAACGTTCCACGGTGTCGCGGCCGCGATCAAGAACGAAGACATCGGCGCCATCCACGAGCACGCGGGCCAAGTCACGGCCTGCGCCCTCAAATTCCTTCAAGGGCGTCACCAGGTAGAGCGGCGTTACGTGATTCACGCGGTCGAGTTCCGCCTGGACATGGCCCTGCACCTCTTGCGCATCGGCATTGCCTGGCTTGAGCGCCAACGCTTCGCTGATCTGCGCTTGCGCCGTGGTCAATTGCGCGCGCGCCTGTGTTTCATCTAGGGACGCCACCGCCGTGATGGTGGACTGCACCTGATCCAGCAGTGACTGAAAACGTTGTTCTCAATCACGGGCGC
>CAZEPA010000177.1:0-8181 GCA_964513955.1 uncultured Anaerolineae bacterium
GCTGTCATTTTCGACGATCAGCGCCGTTTCCTCGCCATCGGCCTCTTTGATCCCACCTCGGTCATCCGCGTCCGCATCCTGCACCACGGCGCGCCCGCTGCCATCGGCCAGGCCTGGTTTGCCGCCCAGTTGGCCGCGGCCGCGGCCCGCCGCGCCGATTTGCCCGCTCAAGGCACCACCGGCTATCGTCTGGTGCACGGCGAGAACGACGGTTTGCCCGGCCTGGTAATTGATCGTTATGACGCCATACTCGTCTTGAAGCTCTACACCGCCGCCTGGATCCCGCACCTGCCTACCGTGCTGGCCGCGCTCGCCGAGGTGATGGCCGCGCAAGGCGTGGTTCTACGCCTCAGCCGCGAACTGCTACGGCAGCCTGCCCTGCTTTACGGCCTGGCGGACGGAATGACAATCGCCGGTCATCTACCCAATGCGGCCGTGCGCTTTCGCGAAAATAGGCTGTGCTTCGAGGCCGATGTGCTGCGCGGTCAGAAGACCGGCTTCTTCTTCGATCAGCGCGAGAATCGAGCGGCCGTGGCCGGATTGGCGGCCGGCCGCCGCACCTTGAACGTCTTTGCCTACACGGGTGGTTTTTCGCTCTACGCCGCGTCCGGCGGCGCGCCCGAGGTGCTGAGCCTGGATATCAGCGCGCCCGCGCTGGCCGCGGCGGCGCGCAACTTTGAGCTGAACCAGCAGCTGCCGGCCGTGGCTGCGGCGACGCACACCGTGCTGGCGGCTGATGCGTTCGACGCCCTGGCCGAACTTCAGAAGAATGGACAGCGCTTTGACCTGGTGATCGTGGACCCACCGGCCCTGGCGAAGCAAGAGCGCGAAATCGAGGGCGCCATGCGCGCCTATCGGCGTTTGACCCGCCTGTCTCTGGATGTATTGGCGCCTGCCGGTACGCTCGTCATAGCTTCGTGCTCCAGCCGGGTCAGCGCCGCGGACTTTTTCGCTGCCGTAGAGCAGACCGCCGCTGAGGTGAATCGCCCTCTGCGCATCATCGCACGCACCGGTCATGCCGTGGACCACCCTATCGGCTTCGCCGAAGGCGCCTATCTCAAGTGCCTGTTTGCTGCGGCGCCGTGAGCAGCGTGCTGGCGTGCACAGTCTTGGCTGTAAGCGTACAAGTCTTTCCAGCAAAGAGCAAAATCGTGAAAACTTGCTTATATCGAATCCATCGGGCCGGCGTAAGCCGAATGGCGGCAGCGATCATTTGCCTGCTGATGACCAGCGTCGTTCTGCCCCCCGCATCGTCGGCGACAGCCGGCGTAGCCCCCAACGCCGTCAAGAATGTCAATACAACCACGACATTTGCCGTCATCGGCGATTATGGGATGGATGATGCCAATGAGCAATCGGTGGCCACCCTGGTCACGGGGTGGAATCCTGATTTCGTGGTAACGACCGGCGATGACTATTACAACCCAGCGGGCGGCAGCGGGACGGGAAAATACGATGAATCCACAGGCGCCTATTACTGCAATTTTCTCACGGATATCTCAACCACCGGCGGTCGTTGCCCCACAGGCCTGGCCGTCGTCAACCGCTTTTTCCCCTCCATGGGGAATCACGATTATAGTGATGCCACGCCCTCGCCGACTACCTATCTAACCTATTTCACGCTGCCAGGCGCAGGTTTGACCAACTCGTCGAACAACGAGCGCTACTACGACTTCGTGCAGGGGCCGGTGCACCTTTTTGTAATCAATAGCGATACCCAGGAACCAGACGGAACCAGCAGTACGTCGGTGCAAGCGACCTGGTTGCAAGCCCAGCTGGCTACTTCGACCTCGGCCTGGAACGTGGTCGTCTTTCATCATCCGCCCTACTCGTCGGGATCCACACACGGATCAACTCCCTACATGCAGTGGCCCTTTGCCGCCTGGGGGGCTGACGTCGTGCTCAACGGCCACGATCACACGTATGAACGCATTGTCCGGGATGGGATTGTGTATTTCGTTAACGGGCTTGGCGGCGCCGCCAGGTACAGCTTTGGGACCCCTGTGGCAGGCAGCGCATTCCGCTACCATGCCAACTGGGGCGCCATGCGCATCGTCGCCACCGACACGACCATGGATTTTGAGTTTCTGTCGGTGAACAACGGCGGCACGCTGCAGGACAGCTATCATCTACCGGTCTCCACGCCAACCCCGACGCCGACAGCGACTCTGGTTCCTACCAACACCCCCACGATGACGCCGACGCCCACAGCGACACCTGGCGTCTGCTATGACTTCAATCACGATGGTGAGGTAGACATGCTCGATATCACGGCGGTAGCCAGCCGGTGGCGCAATGCGGCTCTATACGACCCAACTTACGATGTGGCCGCACCCAGCGGGGTGATTGATATCATGGATATCATGACGGTGTCTGGTCACTTTGGCTTGACGTGTTGAGGTTGTGGCGAGACCCGTGGCGTTCGCTCCTGGCTTTCCTACTCAAGTTACGCAACTTCCTGAATATCGGAGTACAAGCTTGGTCGAGCATTTTGGCGTAGCCGGAACTTCGTACCATGATTATGGCCTGTTCGCGCGTCAAAATCTACAAGCACATAGCCTTGAGTAAGCGCCGTAACAAAATTCTCAACGCTGAAGCCCTGCAAAATCAGAATGCGGTTGTAATGGAAAAATTCCTTATCACCGCTTTTCATTACTTCGGCTTCAACGTAGAAAGTATTCAAGAGTTTTGTGCCTGCCTTGTGGAACAAATCATCATAACCCCAATACGGCTGTGGATTTAATTCGCCGATTCCTGCGCGATTCTTGACCGTCTCAAGCCATTGGGCATGTCGAGGAGCTACTTTGTTAGCGTCGAATGAAACAAGAACTCTCCGATTAGCCTTATCAACTTCTATCTTGAAACCCCGATCACTTCTACTGAGTCCGTGAATTGTTTGACGAAAACTCATTTCAGCAACTGGGTATTTTACGCCTGCCAGTTCATGTTTCCAGCCGTATTTCCATAGAAAGACATGCGTGACGAACTTCAATGCCCGGGGCGATGGCTCCATGTGAAACAGAGTCGTCAACGCGGACGTGGCAGACCTTTGACATTTCAATTCCCATTCAGCCGCATTGGGTATCGGTAGGTTATTTTCTTGGATGCCAAGCAAATCTTCTAACGTGTTTCCCACACCACCCACATTTCCGGGGCGGGCGTTGGGTATCCAGCCGCGATTCCTTATTTCTTTCAACGCATTGATGAGGTCATGCTTGGTATAAGTCTTCATGACTCAGGAGGTCTCCAGAAGTCAAGCAAATACTCGAAAGTGGTACCCATCGTGATATAGTTGCTAGGATACCCAAAAATGCCGATGTTGTTGACTATATTTGTTCTGTCCCAAATGATCGTATTGCGAAGTTCGTAACCACGCTGGCGCAATTGATTGATAAGGGATACATGAATGGCAATTCTCTGGTTTTCCCACCACATGTCCGGTACATTGATGACGCAATGACCTTTTGGGCGAAGCAGGGGTAAGAGCCTTTCAAATATGTCACCCATCGCGTTGGCGTAGTCATCCAAAGCCATGGTTCCCAAATCTCTTGGGTCTTGCGAGTATTGTTCTATCTTGTGAAGTTGTTCGTTGTTTCTATCTCGCCTGGATTTATTCTTGCGCTTACGATTCAGCAAATTGGCATAGGGCGGAGAAGTCCATATCAGACTGACCGAAGCGGGCTCCAAGTAGTTTGGAATATGCAATGCATCATCTTGAATCGCCACTTGTTGAGCCAGATTGAATAAATTATCGCTTGCAAGTCGCTTCATGCATAGGTCAATATACTTTTCTTGAAGATCGAATCCCACCGCGTTTCGGTTCAAATCTTGGGCGCTTACCAGAGAAGTACCACTTCCTACAAAGGGATCCAGTACTAATTCGCCTTCATGGGTGAAAAGGCTAATCACTTTCTTGGCTAGTGAAATGGGAAACGTGGCCGGATGCAAGTTTTTGTCTCGAATGTCCCGACTCTCGTAGGAAAATTGCCATACCCCGATTTGACTCTTGAGCCAATCTTTTGCCGTCAAGCAATTCAGGTTATTTGGAGGGCATGAGCAAGTTCGACGAGAACTCAGGGCCATTGTGGTCCGATAAGATTCGCTCGTTTCTTTGATAACACGGGGCAGGGCAATTTCAGGATTTTCAACGGTCATCGTATTGTTCTCTCCCCAGTTTTTCTCCAAATGTAAATGCACTTTCGCAGTCTTTTGTCGAGTGGGCTTGCAGGGCGAATCGGCGCACCCAGAGTATACCACAGGATCTGCCTATCAAATCATCGCGCCCCGTCATTCCCACGTCGTTGGGGCGGGAAACGAGCATTTGACAACGACTGTCATCTCTGGTACACTAGATTTAGTCTTAACTAAACTTTGTTTTATCTTGCTAGAAATACTGGAGGAATTCATGTCCGAACCAGCGAAAGCCTTATTCGTGGCCTGCATGTTGATGGCGGCAGCCCTTGCGCGGCTGTGGCCGCAGGTTGGTTTGATCAGCCGCTGGCGGCAGGCGCGCCGCGCGACGATGCGTGTCTTGATCGAAGATGCGTTGAAACATCTGCATGGGTGTACGGTCAACCGGCAGCAGCCCACCATTCACAGCCTGGCCGGCGCCCTGCAAATCTCCGAAAACCGGGCCGCCGATCTTCTGACTGCGATGCAGAACCGCAACCTGGTGGAGGTCCAGCCCGACGGCCTACAGTTGACGACGGCAGGCCTGGAGTATGCCCTGCACATGGTGCGCGCTCATCGCTTATGGGAGCGCTATTTGGCCGATCAAACCGGCTACCAGGCGTCGGCCTGGCACGAACTGGCCGACCAGATGGAACATCAGCTGACGCCCGCCGCGGCCAACACCCTGGCCGCCACCCTCGGCAATCCAACGTATGACCCCCATGGCGACCCGATCCCCAGCGCCGAAGGCGATGTGCTGATCAGCAGCAGCCAACCGCTGACCGCCATGCAGCCGCAGCAGTCGGTGCGCATCGTGCATTTGGAGGACGAGCCGGCCGTGGTGTATGCCCAGCTCGTGGCCGAAGGCTTCTACCCCGGCATGGAAGCGCAGCTCATCGAGATGACGCCGCAGCGTGTGCGGCTCTGGGCCGACGGCAATGAGCACATCCTGGCGCCCATTGTGGCCGCTAACATCAACGTGCGACCGCTGGAAGTCGCGCTCACGACCGCGCCCGAACCAACCCTGGCTGATCTAGAACCTGGCGAAAAAGGCCGCGTCGTGCGCATCTCGGCGCGCTGCCGTGGGGCTGAGCGCCGCCGTTTTCTTGACCTGGGCATCTTGCCCGGCACCCTGATTGGAGCGGAACTGCGCAGCCTGAGCGGCGACCCGACCGCCTATCGAATTCGTGAGGCGCTGATTGCGCTGCGCCGGGAACAAGCCGCGCTGATCGCCATCAGCCCGGCAACGGAGGTATGACATGAGTGAACCAAGCAACTACCGCGCCACGCCCATTCCGGCTATGCCGGCCGCCCACGCCAGCTGCGAGACCTGCCCCGTGCACAACGCGGCCAATCTGCTCAAGCTCGGCGTAGACATGACCAACTGGGATTTCGTCGTCGCCCTCGCCGGCAATCCCAATGTGGGCAAAAGCACTGTTTTCAATGCGTTAACCGGCTTGCGCCAACACACCGGCAACTGGCCGGGCAAGACTGTCACGCGCGCCGAGGGCGGCTTCGAATACGGCGGCCAGCGCTTCAAGCTGGTAGACCTGCCTGGCGCCTATTCGCTGCTGGCCACCAGCCTCGATGAAGAAGTCGCGCGCGACTTCATCCTCTTCGGACAGCCGGACGTGACCCTGGTAGTCGTGGATGCCAGCCGTCTGGAGCGCAACTTGAACCTGGTTTTGCAGGTGCTGGAAATCACCGACCGCGTGGTCGTGTGTCTCAATCTGATAGATGAGGCGCGGCGTCATGGCGTCAGCGTGGATTCCCGCCACCTGGCGCGCCGGCTGGGCGTGCCAGTGGTTCCCACCACAGCCCGCTACGGCGAAGGTCTGCAGGACCTGCTGCAAGCCATGAGCGAGGTCGCCACGGGGCGCACCGTCTGCAAACCCCATCGCATCGAGACTGAGCCGGCGGAGCTCAAGTACGCGGTAGACGCCCTGGTGACGCAGATTCACGGCGTCTACCCGGCCCTGCCCAACGCACGTTGGGTGGCGCGCCGCCTGTTGGATGGCGATGAGCGCATCATCCAGGCCCTGCGTCGCGGCGAGCTGGGGGATCTGACCCGCACCGCGCCCGCCGCCATGACCGGCAACATTCAACTACGCCTGGAGGCCGCATGAACAACACCATGCAGCTCACAGCCGAAGATATCATCGCCAATGCCAATCGGCTGCGCTGGCAAATCGGCGGTGATTTTCACGAGAAGGTGGTGGAAGCCACCTTTACCGAGGCCGCCAACCTGGCTGACAGCGTGGTGACACGGCCGGATCACCAGGCGCGCCCCACACTGGACAAGACCATTGATCGCCTTGTTACCAGCCGCCGTTGGGGCCTGCCCATCATGTTCTTGCTGTTCGCGTTGGTCTTCTGGATCACGATCACCGGCGCCAACATTCCTTCCAAGATGCTCGATTCGCTCCTCATCGGCCGCGTCTACCCCTGGCTGCACCAGGTGGCCGACGCCATTCACGTGCCGTGGTGGATCAGCGGTCTGCTGTTGGACGGCATGTACCTGGCGACCGCCTGGGTCGTCAGCGTCATGCTGCCGCCGATGGCGATCTTCTTCCCGCTCTTCACCCTGCTGGAAGATTTCGGCTATCTGCCGCGTGTGGCGTTCAACCTGGACAATGTCTTCAAGAAATCAGGTGCGCACGGCAAGCAGGCCTTGAGCATGATGATGGGCTTTGGCTGCAACGCGGCTGGCATCGTCGCCACGCGCATCATTGACAGCCCCCGCGAGCGTTTGATCGCGATGCTGACCAACAACTTCGCCTTGTGCAACGGACGCTGGCCCACGCAAATCCTCATCGCCACTGTCTTCATCGGCGCGCTGGTGCCGGCCTATCTCGGCGGCATCATCTCCGCGCTTGCGGTGATGGCAGTCGCCACGCTGGGGGTGCTGATCACCTTTGTGGCGTCATGGGCGCTCTCACGCACCGCGCTCAAGGGCCAGGTCTCGACCTTCAGCCTGGAGCTGGCCCCCTATCGCCCGCCGCGTGTGCTGCAGACGCTCTACACATCCATTATTGATCGCACGATCGCGGTGCTGTGGCGCGCGGTGATCTTTGCCATGCCGGCCGGCGCGGTGATTTGGCTCGTGTCGAACATCCACATCGGCGCGCCCAGCCTGGCCGAGCACCTGGTGGCCCTGTTCAATCCGTTTGGCGTACTCCTGGGCCTCAACGGCGTGATCCTGCTCGCCTATATCGTGGCCATTCCCGCCAATGAAATCGTTGTGCCCACCATTCTGATGCTGACGGTCCTGGTCACTGGCATGACCGGCGCAGGTCGGGGAGCGGGCGTCATGTTCCAGACCGACACGGTGGAATCCACAGCCGCGCTGTTCCGGGCGGGCGGCTGGACCCTGCTCACCGCGGTCAACCTGATGCTGTTCAGCCTGATGCACAACCCGTGCAGCACCACCATCTATACGATCTACAAAGAGTCGGGCAGCTTGAAATGGACGGTCATCGCGACGGTAATGCCGCTGGCTCTGGGCTTTAGCGTGACCTTCCTGGTTGCGCAGGTGTGGCGTTTGCTGGGGGGCGCGTAACGCAAGGATCTCATGGCGGACGGACGTACAACTCGACGCCGTCCGCCATGCTGTCTTGCTTGGCGTAATGGCGCTGCCGCGCGTACTCGCGCAGCGAGGCGTCCAGATCGCCCTCGAAACCGACCAGGATCGCCGCCGGCGGCTCCGCATCCAGAAGATCACCGATGGTCTGGGGAGAGCTGGCTATGAAGCGTTGGCGCTGTTCTGCACTGAGCAGGTCGCCCACGCGAAACAGGAACGGCCCAGTCGCCAACTGCGGGTAGATCGGCAGGTTGGCTTCGATGGCGTACAACGGCGACAGCGTCGCCACCTTGCCTGCCGCAGCGCCTGCCGCTTCCAGTCTCTGACGCACGCTGAGGGCTGCCTGGTGAACTTGGACGCCGCTCCAGGTCTGAGGATCGGCCAGGCGCGTGAGTGAGCGCTGCAAGCCTGGGCCGTTCACGACGCCGCCC
>CAZEPA010000178.1:0-2020 GCA_964513955.1 uncultured Anaerolineae bacterium
CTGACAGTGGAATATATAGCCTTCTCAGTTCCCATTTTGGCATAGCATGGACTCCCGGGTAAATTTGCAGAGGTGGGTCCTGGATTTGAGCCGCTCAATGAAATGAAGTTCATCCGGCAGCCAATGAGATGATATCGCATTTTCCGTGGCGATCGCGCCGCCGCCTTACTGAGCGCCAGCGTTGCTCTAGCGCCGCTTGAACTGAGCCGTTCGGCAAACGTGGGAAATGCGAATTGACAGCCGGCTCGCATGCCTGCCCGAAGCGCAACGAAGCGGCAAATACGCCTGAAGCGATTTTACACGACGGCGAGAGAAATATCAAGTCCTGTTTTGGCGGCCTTGACAATCTGGCAGGGCAGGTTGCACGCACCAGCAGCCACGGTGTCGGCCTGGACAGGTGCGCCGGCGCCAGCGCTCGTGCGCACAGGCCGCGCGGTGCGTCCACGCGGCATCATGGGCGCCAAATTTGGAATTGTCGCGCAGCGGCGGCGTGTGGTACAATAGCGTCCGCACGTTGGAAGCTGGAAGGTGCTCGTCCGCATAGAATCCTCCGCCACTTAGCGTTGCGCGTGGCAAAGCCGACCCGGCCCTGGCGCCCGGCGCCGTTAGCCAGGGCCGCGAACCGTTCCAACAGCCAACCCGCCGTCGTTAGATCGCATCCTGCCGTGAACGAAAGAGAAGAACACCATGACCGAGCCACGTCCGCTGACTGTGCTGTGTCTAGCCAGCTACTTCAAAGGGGCCGACTTCATGCGCACCTGCAAGCGCCTCGGCGCACAGGTCGTGCTCATCACGCGCGAAAAACTGGGTGACGCCGAATGGCCGAAAGACAGCATTGACGAGGTTTTCTACATGCCGGAGCTGGCCAAACAGCCCGACATCACCCATGCCGTCAGTTACCTGGCGCGCAGCCGCGCCTTTGCCGTGATCGTGCCGCTAGACGATTATGACGTAGAATTGGCAGCCTCTCTACGCGAGCATCTGCGCATCCCAGGCATGGGCGATACGACCGCGCGCCACTTCCGTGACAAACTGGCCATGCGTATGCAGGCGCGTGACCACGAGATTCGCGTGCCCGATTTTGTCCACGTCCTCAACTACGATGAGGTGCGCGATTTCATGCAACGCGTGCCGCCCCCCTGGGTCTTCAAGCCGCGCTCCGAGGCGGGTTCCATCGGTATCCGCAAGATCAACTCGCAGGATGAGTTCTGGCCCTCGCTCGACATCCTGGGCGATCGCCAATCGTACTACGTGCTGGAGAAGTTCGTTCCTGGCGATGTTTTCCACGTGGATTCCATCGTCTCTGAGCGTGAAGTCGTCTTCTCCCTGGCGCACCGCTACGGCCAGGCGCCCATGAAGGTGCTGCACGAAGGCGGCATCTTCTCTACGCAGACATTGCGCGCCGATTCCGACGACTATGCGCAAATCGAGCAGTACAATCGCCGGGTCATCGCCGCCATGAACATGGTGCGCGGCGTGACCCATGCTGAGTTCATCAAGGCCGACGCCGACGGTCAGTTCTACTTTCTGGAGATGGCCGCGCGCGTGGGCGGCGCCCACATTGATCGCCTGATTGAAGCCGCATCGGGCGTCAATATGTGGGAAGAATGGGCCAAGATTGAGCTGGCCTATGCTCGCGGGGAACATTACCAACCACCCACGGCTCGCGCTGGATTTGCCGGCCTGCTCATCTGCCTGGCACGCGACGAATGGCCCGATACCTCGAGCTACAACGATCCCGAAGTCACCTGGCGCCTGCACAAAAAAAACCATGTCGGGCTGCTGGTCGCCTCAGACAACCCAGACCGTGTGCAGACGTTGCTCGCCAGCTACGCGGAACGCATGAAACACGATTTTCTGGCGACCCTGCCCGCGCCTGATCGCCCCCAAGATTGAGGCGCGCATGAAACAGTCCAACTTGCTTGCGCACGCAGCTCATCGCCCGCGGCGCCTCGCCCTGGCGATGGCGCTGCTGCTCTTGGCCGTGCTGACAGCCTGCCAGGCAATGCCCCTGGCAACC
>CAZEPA010000178.1:2030-8181 GCA_964513955.1 uncultured Anaerolineae bacterium
CCCGCGCCGCCGCCGCGCCCACCAGAGACGCCTCCGCCTCAACCGCTGCACCTGGTCCTGCTGCACACCAACGACACCTGGGGTTACCTTTGGCCCTGCGGCTGAATGCCCGCCGTGGGCGGCGTGGCCCGGCGGGCCACCAAAATCAACGAGGTGCGCGCAGCGAACCAGTTCGTGCTGTTGCTCGACGCGGGCGACAGCCTGACGGGCGACCAACTGCCAGCCAAGTCAACGCAAGGCCGCACCAGTGTGGAGATCATGAATCGCCTGGGCTATGACGCTCTGGCCCTTGGTCCCCAAGACCTTTCATTGGGGCTGGAGGCGCTGCGCCAACGCACGGACGAAGCCCGCTTTGCCTTACTCTCCGCCAATGCAACGGTGACTGAAACGGGCGTGCGCCTCGCGCCGCCGTTTGTCCTGCGCACCATCGGAACGCACCATGTGGCGATCATTGGGCTGAGCGGCGCGGCCACGGCCGCTGGCATCACCGTGACTGATCCGCAAGAAGCCGCGGCCGCGGCCGTCGCCGAAGCGGCAGGTCAGGCTGACATCATCATCCTGCTTTCGCACGCCGGCCTGGCGGCGGATCTGGCGATTGCCTCCGCGGTGCCTGGCATTGACGTGATCGTCAGCGGCGGGCCTGGCGGCCGACCCGAGCCGGCCCGCGACCCGACCACAGGCACGCTGATTGTCCATGCGGACGAAGCGCAGCCGGGTCATGCCGGGCGCGTGCTCGGCATGCAAACGCTGGACTTCGACGCCGCCGGGCAGCTGCAAAACGCGCAAATCGAGTACATTCAGCTTGGTCCAGAGATTGCGGACGATGCGGAGGTGGCCGCGTGGCTGCTGGGGGCGATGAACAAGTAGGGAAATTTAGGCGCTAATCTCTGGTCTCTAATCTCTGAGCCTCAACCTCCGATCCCCTTGCTCCCGGCGGCAATCCCACCAGCAGCGCGACTGGTCCGAGAAGCAGAAGCCACATCGTCGCGCCCAGCCCCGCGCGTTGGGCGACCAGCCCCAGCGCCAAAGGAATCAACCCGCCAAGCAGGCCGGAGACATTCTTGAGCGCCAGCACGGCGCCGCTCTGCTCGGGTAAAGCGGAGTAAAGACGGCCTTGCAGGATCGAGTACCAGCCGGCGTTGAAAAACCCGAGCAGGCCGATCAAGGCCAGCCGCGCGCCGAAACTGGGCGTCAGCAAGAAGGCGCTGAAGAGCAGCAGTTCTAGCAGCGCGCTCAGGCGCAGGTAGCGCAGGCCCGATACTCGCTCCAAGAGCGGAATCAGCAGGAAATCGCCTAACAATCCCACGCCGGACCACACCGTGACCGCCAGGCCAGCCTGGGCAGGCGTGGCGCCTGCCACATCCACGAAGTAGAGCGCCAAGAAGCCCAACAGGATGTCGAGCATCAGGTCGGAGAATTCCAGCAGCACGAGCCAGCGCACCACTTCGGTTCGGCGCAGCAAGGCCAAGGCCCCAGGTAGTCCCTGGCGCAATCCCGCGAGAGGTGAGATCAAAACGGCGCCTGGCTTGTCCAGCGGCTGGCGCCAGGCCAGGGCCACCAGCAGCGCCGCCAGCGCGGCAAAGGCTAGAAACAGGCCGCGCCAGCTCCATCCCAGCCACGCCAGTGCGCCAATGGCGAGGGACCCAGCCAAGACGCCAACCGAGCCAGCAAACGTCCAACGCGCCATGTTCTGTTCGTGACGATTCGGGGCCAGGTCCATCAAGGTGGCCTGCGCCAGGCTCACAAAGGCGCCTGAAGCCGGCCCAAACACCATGAAGGCTGCCAGCAGCGTCGTGAACCCGCGGCTGAACCCAGTCAACAGCAGCGCGCCTATAAAACAAAGACCGCCGCTCAGAATCAGAACGCGCCGGCGCCAGACATCGGCCAGGATTCCCAAAATCGGCTCGATCAGATTGCTGACCAGGATGGGAATGCCCAGCAGGACGCCGATCTGCGCATAGCTCAGGCCCAGGTCGCGGCTGATCAGCGGCCAGGCCGCCTCACGCGCGCCAAAGACCAGCTCATCCAGGAACTCGATGAGCAGCAATACCCAGATCGTGCGCGTGGCGCGCCGTTGCATCATATCAAGCCTTCGCGCTCTCCTGCGCGCCTTCGTGCCCTTCTTTGACGCGCCCCACGATTGCGGTTATACTCTCGCCACGCTGCCCGACATGACAGGCAGGGCAAGACGGAGACAAACGGCCGCCGATGGGGGGGCGTCTTCTCCGTTGATGAAAATCATGGAGGTACTGTTTTGGAAGCCTGGATCGCCGAGCACCTGGTGCCGTTGTTTCAGAATCTGTTCAATTCCATCGGATGGCCCGGCGTGGTCATCATCATGGCGCTGGAGAGCGCCAATATCCCCATTCCGAGTGAGATCACGATGCCGCTTGCGGGCTGGCTGTTGACGCCCCGCGCGTTGTTCCCGTGGTGGGAAGCCGCGCTCATTACGGGATTCCTCGGCGCGTTGGGATGCACGATCGGTTCAATCGCCTCGTATGCCCTGGGCTATTGGGGTGGACGCCCGCTGGTGGTGCGCTATGGCCGTTTCATCTTGGTGACCGAAGAAGATGTGGATCGCTTCGACCATTGGTTCCAGCGTTGGGGCGACTATGTCTCGTTTGTCTCCCGTATCCTGCCCATCGTGCGCACCTTCATCTCTTTTCCGGCTGGGGTGTTCAAGATTCACTTCGTCAAGTTCACCGTGTTGACCTTCATCGGTTCCTTCATCTGGTGTGCGGCGCTTGGCCTGGTGGGCTGGGCGCTCGGCGATCAGTGGGAGCAAATCCTCAGCATCATGGGGCCTGCCAAATACCCCATCGTGGCGGTAATCTTGATCGGCCTGATCTACTACGTCTGGCATCACCTCACCGGACCGGCGCGTAAACAAGCGGCGCGCCGCGCGTCAACCAGCGAATAATCTATGTGTCCTGGCTGGCCCCTTCACCCGGCAGCCACGGTGGCAATGCCGGCCAGCTGAATGCGCTGGTCGGTGAAAAGCACCACCCGCAGGTCCACGCGCAACAGCGCCCCATCTGCCACGCGGCCGCTCCACACCAGGGAGTCGGCCGCCTGGCGGTACGGGAAATCGCCCGCCGGCAGGCCGCCAATACGCGCACCCTGGTCAGTCTTCCCTTCATACGTCAACGTCGTGCCAGGAATGGAGTCGCCACGCGCGATATTGTAGGTCACCGGCATCCGGTAGGCCACGACCGGCTTCTCTGGGAAGGGGCCAGGCGCTGGCTTAGCGTTGCTGATGGTCAAATTGGCGGTGCCAGCCAGCTGCACCTTGTCGGCCGTGTAAAATACGACACGTAAGCCGAGGTCAGCCTGCAAATCGCGCCCGAGCGAGCCTTTCCAGCCCACGAAATCGCCAGCCTTCTTGGTGGCGCGCTGATCATCAATCAGCAGCTCGGCCCCTTCCGACGTCTCACGCACATAGCGTACATTCGTGCCCGGCAGCGTCTGTCCCACGGCGATACCCTGCTCGGTGGGGCCAGAATAGTGCAGCGTGCCGTCATCCGTGCGAGCACAGCCGGCGACGAATGCACCCAGGCTTGCGATGAGCAAACAACGCACGATCCATGCCGTAGGCTTGGACAGCCGACTATGCCCCAATTTCATATGCACCTCCCAAATCAGCCAAAGGCGATTAGCGTTCCAGTTGAACGTCCGGTGACAGCGGCGCCCAAACCTCGACAGGCGCCTGTCCCAGGCGGCGGCTGAAATAGACAAACAGGCCGCTGTTGATGATGAACAATCCACCCAGGGCAAACATGAGCAGGATGCCCCCAGCGCCCAAGAGAAAGTCTTGATTGAACGCCCCCTGTAGCTGTAAAGCGGAGGCCAGGGCGGCGACGGCGTTCCACAAACCATGGATGACGACGGCCAGCGCATAATAGGCTGCCAGGCGCCAACGCCGCGCCCCGCTAAACCAGGCCTGCCATCCGAGCCCCATCAACCCGGCCGCCAGGCAGTGAACAACGGTTGTGGCTGCGCGCATGGATAGCGGCACACTCCAGGCGGGCAGCGCGCTGACCGTGTTGAACATGGTTTCGGTCATCGCGAAGCCAGCGCCCGCGGCCACGCCCCACAAAAACGCCTCGGCCGGCAGAAAATGGCGCCGCGAAGCGCCAAAGATCAAAACGCCGGCGCTCTTGGCAAACTCCTCGATCAGCGGCGCTGCCACCGCAATCACCAACCCGGCGCCAATCAGCACCAGCGGCGAGCTGAGCAGCGATTGCAGGAACACCGGGTCGCGCAAGCTGTCGGGCTGGCTCAACTGCGCGGCCAGGATCTGCAGGCGCTCAGAACCGCCTGGCGTCAAAGCGACGACCAACGCCGCAGCCACCAACAGCAGCACAACCGAGACAACTTCGATCACCAGCGCCAGCCCGGTGGCAAAGACCGCGCCGCCCGCGACTTGCAGCGCCAAATCACGACGCCGCACAATCACGCCAGAGGGGCGGGCAAGCGCCGCGGCCAGCGTGAGAAAGAAAAGCGGCGGTGTAACGCTGGCCAGCACATGCAGCGGCGGAAAAACCCAGGGCGCCACGCGCGTGCCCAGGAGCAATTCGCCCAGACCAAGAGCAAGCACAAACAGAAGAGCAAACCACCACGGGCCAGGCAGCCTTGCCACCACGGAAGGTGCGCCCACATACTGACGCCACCCGATCCAGGCCATGATGGCCCCGGCTAAACCGCTCACCGCCAAGACGCTCACAGCGACGGTGTTGATCTGCAAAAGATCGAACTGAACATCCGGCGACACCACCGGCAAGCCCAGGTAGAAAAGGCCGGCCAGCAACCCAATGATGACAAACCCCAAGCCGACCACAATCAGCGCAATAGGCACCAATCGCCGCATAAGAAAGCCTCCACTCGCCATGAAGCTGACAGACGCCAACCTTCGGCAAGCTGGTATCGGTCAAGACATCGTCTGAACTATGGTAGTTTAAGCCGGAATCCGTGTCAAGTTGCGAGCAGGCTGCCAACTTCCCAACTGCCAACTTCGCAGGCATTGACAGTTGCGCCGGGCTGTGCTACACTCATTTCAGTACCTTCGGGTGCTACTAATTGAATCTACTGGACCTTCGGGGCAGAGTGAGACCCGACCAACCCGCCATCACAGCGGAATCGGGTCAATTCTCGACCGGCGGTAGGAGCCAGGCGGCGAAAACGCCCAGCTCAAGCCCGCAACCCGCCTCGCGTGGTGGATCCGGTGACGGCGTCATGCCCAGTCCGGAGCCGACGGTATAGTCCGGATGGGAGAAGGTCGCGAGGAGGCTCGACGGCAAGGTCCGTGCGCGCCACGCGTCCCTGGAGGCAATCGCAAACAGGGGCGTTTTTTATCATTCTCGACGCGTATGCGCGCTTAGCGTTCCATGAGCGTCAGGGTGATTGCTTCGCGGCATCCGGTCTCCGAAGGCGCCTGCTTTCGGAGACTTTCTTGTTGATCTTGTTGGCTATGCTCAACGATCGCACCACACGCTTGACGCGAGCGGCTTCCCGTGTCACGTTACGCGCCTCTCGCCTAACCGTGCAGGCCTTCCGGCGTCTGCGCGCCCTGGTCACCGCGATCGGTCTGCTGCTTTTTCTCCTGGGTTGGGACGCGCTGGTGAAATACCAGAACTACGCGCCCTACGTGCTGCCCGGTCCGGGCCTGGTATGGCATAAACTCGGGATCGTTGTCGCGGACGGCTCCCTGCTGCGGCATGTGACGATCACTTTGGGCGAGGTGCTGGCAGGACTCGGCCTCGGCGTCGGCGTAGCGGTCATCCTGGGCTATGCTATTGCCAAATCAGAACTGCTCGATCAACTTCTATCGCCCTACCTGGTTGCTCTGCAAGCGGTGCCCATCGTGGCGGTGGCGCCTTTGCTCATCATCTGGGTCGGTTTTGGCGTATGGAGCAAGATCCTCGTTTGCGCCCTGACGGTCTTCTTCCCGATGCTCATCAACACCGTGGTCGGCATCCGCGGGGTGGAGCCTGACCTGGTCGCGCTGATGCACTCGTTGCGCGCCAACCGCTGGCAAATGTTCTCGCTGCTCGAAGTGCCGTCCGCGCTGCCCGTTTTGTTGGCTGGCCTCAAGGTCAGTGTCACCCTGGCGGTCATCGGCGCGGTGGTCGGTGAATTCGTCGGCGCGGACCGC
>CAZEPA010000179.1:0-8163 GCA_964513955.1 uncultured Anaerolineae bacterium
TACCCCCGGCTTTACAATGCCGCTGCCGCTTAACAATCCGGCGCAGCGCTTTTTTTTGTGGGGGGCGGGCGCCCCCACACGCCCGCTTATTCAGATGATTCAGCAAGACGCTGACCAGGCCGCGTCCAACTACCCTGTGGCGCGGGTGAAGCCCGTGCATCCACCCACCTGGTTTCTCGATGAGGCGGCCGCGCCCTCGGCCGCGTCCGCACCCCGCGATCATACGTCCGAAGGCAACTAACATGACAGAAGAGCTGATTCTAACCCGCGAGGGTGAGCATATCGTTGAGATTATTCTGAATCGCGCGGACAAACGCAATGCCCTGAATTGGGACATGCTGAGGGCGCTGCCGGTCGCAGTGGCCAAAGCGCGCCGGGTTGCCGGTGTGCGCGCCATCGTTGTGCGCGGCAGCGGCAAGGGCTTTTCAGCAGGCATTGACCTCAACGCCTTTCTTGAGCTTTCAGCCGCGTATGGCCCGGACTGGCAGCGTCATATGCGCGAGATTACAGAGGAATTCCAGGCGCTGTTGAACAGCCTGGCGCAGGTCGAACTGCCCACCATCGCCGTGATGCACGGTTTCGCCCTGGGCTTGGGGTTAGAACTCGCCCTGGCCTGCGATCTACGCATTGCGGCGGCCGGCACGCAGCTGGGCCTGCCCGAAACCCGCCTGGGTATCGTGCCCGATGTCGGTGGTTCGACGCGCTTGGCGCAGGTGGTTGGTTTGGCGCGAGCGAAGGAGCTGATATTCACGGGCCGCTCCATTGATGCGGCGCAAGCCGAAAGCTGGGGTCTGGTCAACCACGTGGCGCCGATGGAGCAGCTCGAGGCCGCGGTCAACGGTTTGGTTGAGGAGATTGTGCAGTGTGCGCCGTTGGCCGTCGGCATGTCAAAACGGTTGTTGAACGGCATGTACGACACGCCGCGCGGTCTGGCCCTGGAAGGTTGGGCGCAGAGTCAACTGATCGCCACGCACGATTTTGGCGAAGGCGTGCAGGCCATGCTGCAACGTCGGCAGGCTCAGTTCAAGGGCAAATGAGGTGCATCAGGAACCCGACTTGTGGTCGAAGTCGGGTTTTTTATGCGCCGTTCAGACAGTAGCCGCTCCCGCGCACCGTGACCAGCAGCTTGGGCGATCCCGGCGTTTCTTCGATCTTCTCGCGCAGCCAGCGGATGTGAACGTCCAGGGTGCGCGTGTCCCCCAGATAGGCCGTGTCCCAAACGCGTTCCATGAGTTCTCTCCGTGTAATCGTCTCGTTTGGGCGGCGCATGAACATTTCAAGCAGGAGACTCTGTTTGGGCGTGAGGCGGTGTTCTTGCTCACCAATCCACAGCTGACGACTGACGATATCGAGTTTCAGCGGGCTGGCAACCAGGATATGCGTGCTGCGCTTTTGCTTGGCGGAAGGCATACACTGCAGAACATGCCGCGCCAGGATGGGATTGCCCACCAATTCATCCATCATGTCAGCCAACGGCCAGGGCGCAGCCGTGATGCCGATCAGCCCGGCTTCGGGCGCCAGCAAACGCACGCGCTCCACAAATCGGCGCGTCACCAGACGCGTGGCAGCGCCATCCAACAGGAGAAAGTCCGGATGGTGGTCCTGAATGGTGGAATAGGCGCTTGACTGCGAATTGGCGTGAACGACCTGGATCTTGTGCGCGGTCAAGATTCGCCACACCGCGGCCAGGGAATCGCTACGCCTCGCAACCACCAGCAGAATGATCGCCATGCTTACCTTTCGTCGGTCATCATGTGGCCTGCAGCCGAAACACGCACGTCACATTATACACGATCCCTGAATGACCGGCAATGTCATTGACCCCCTCGCAGGCTCTGCAGTGGCTGCCCCGCGAGGTTTCTTGCTTGACTTTCCTGGCTTGCCCTCCCAGGATGTCCAGGACATCGAGCGATGATCCACCGTCGTTTCTCGGAGGAGAGATGCTAATTCGTTCATCGGTTGTCTATCGTCTCAGCGCCGCCTTCGTGACCGCGGCGCTTTTATTGACCGCCTGCAGCGGCGCGTCTCCCAGCGCTTTTCCGCCTCCGCTGCCGACTCCAACCCCGACGGGTGCTCAAACCACGGAATCCTCTACCGCCGCGCCGCCGCCTGCGGGGTCGGTCATCATTGGCATCCCGCAAGAGCCGGAACATCTCAACGTCTTCCTGTCAACCCAGGCTAGCGCCAATACCGTCGCGATGCTCGTAGTCGAGGGCTTGATTTCTCAGGATGACAAGGCGCAGTTCATCCCCGTGCTGGCGACCGAAATTCCCAGCGCTGCCAACGGCGGGGTGTCAACCGATGGTTTGACCGTCACTTACCATCTGCGTCAGGGCGTGAAATGGTCGAATGGCGATGACTTCACGTGCGCGGATGTGGTTTTCACCTGGCAGGCAGCGGCTGATCTCAACCGCGGCGACCGCACCGCAGGCTATGAGGACATTGAGTCCATCACCTGCCCCGACGCCCACACAGCCGTGCTGAAATTCAGCCGGCTGTATGCGCCTTTTCTGACGCTTTTTCCTGTCGTGTTGCCCGCAAGCAGCGGCGACCCGGCCGCCATGGCGGCATGGGCTTACAACCGCATGCCTGTGGGCAGCGGGCCTTTTCTGCTCAAGGAATGGAAGAGCGGCGTTAGCATCACCCTGGTGAGGAATCCAGCCTACCGCGGCCAGGTGGGCGTGGATCAGATCTTGCTCAAGATCATCCCTGACCGGCCGGCCGGCCTGCAGCTCATCAAAACCGGCGCTATTGACATCCTGTGGGGGCTGACCGAGTCTGACCTGAACGTGCTCGACGCGCTGGCGCAGGACGGCGTGCGCTACTCGGCGCTGGGAAGCGGTGAAACCGAGTCGCTCATTTTGAACCTGGCCGATCCAGCCGTTGACGCGCCGGCCGACCCGCTCAAGCATCCGCATCCGCTGCTGGCTGATCTGCGCGTGCGCCAGGCCATTCAGCTTGGGCTGGACAAGGAGCGTTTGGCTGATCTGCTGCTGGCGCGCCACGCTGCGCCGGCCAGCAGCATCCTGAACAGCGGATGGGCCGCCTGCACTGAACCGGTGAGCGAGTTCAACCCGGACAAGGCACAGCAGTTATTGGAAGAGGCCGGGTGGCTGCCAGGGCCGGACGGCATTCGCTTGAAGGAGAGCGTCAAGCTGCGCCTCAGGTATCAGACCACGGCCGACGATCCGCTGCGCCAGCAGGCCCAGGCGCTCATCGTGGAGATGATGAAGGCCATCGGCGTGGATCTCCACGTGGAGAACGCGCCAGAGGATGTGCTGTTCGCCTCCTGGGGCCGGGATGGCCTGCGCAAACACGGACGTTTCGATGTGCTTCAATTCACCAGCGGCCCTTCGTTGGTTGATCCCGACCGTTATCTGGCCGACAACTTTGCGACGGAGAGCATCCCCACGGCGGCCAACAAGGGTTCCGGCTCCAACTACAGCCGCTGGATCAACCGCGATTTCGACGCGCTGCTGGCGCAGGCTGCGGCCACATCTGATCTTGACCAGCGGCGGGCAATTTACTGCCAGGCCGCGGCTCTGGTCAACGCCGAACTGCCGCGCGTCGTTCTCTACAACCGCCTGCTCATCAGCGCCTATCGCGGGCGAGTGCAGAACTTCAACCCGTCCCCCGGCATCATGGGCTTCGCCTACGGCGCACAGAACTGGACGCTCGATCAAGCGCAATGAAACAGGCCACATGCAAGTTACTCGGAGTTGTCTTGTTTGACAAACGGCCCATTCTCGGCTATGAATACAGAGAGGGAGATGTTGCAGATGATAGCCAAGACAATTGATATTCACGAAGCCCAAACGCGCTTGTTCGAATTGTTGGCGCTCGTTACTGCCGGGAGCGAGGTGCTTGTTACTCAGGCCCAAAGGCCCGTTATGCGACTCATGCCCGTCGGCACTGATGCAAAACAGCGCATCCCTGGCTTGCATGCCGGTATGGGATGGATCAGCGACGATTTTGATGAGCCTTTAGCTGACGAGTTCTGGGCTGGTGCATGATGAGACTGCTCTTTGATACGCATGCCTTTGTCTGTTGGGACATTGATCCAACTCGACTTTCGCCACGTGCGCTTGCGCTGTGTCAGGATCCTAGCAAATAGTTGGTTTTGAGCGTAGCCAGCGTGTGGGAGATGCAGATCAAGATCCAGTTGGGAAAGCTGCACCTTGAAAATTCGCTCGCCGACATGATTGCAGAGCAGCAACGAACGAACAACATTGAGATTCTGCCAGTCAATCTCGCACTTGCTCTAGCGCTTGCAACGCTTCCCTTTGCTCACAAAACCCCGTTTGACCGGCTGCTCATATCCCAAGCCAAGGTCGAGGGAATGCCATTCATCAGTCGAGATCCGGAGTTTGCTGCCTATCCAATCGCTGTAGAGTGGTAGTGTTTGTCGGCTCAGAACTGACTCGCTGTGGCTTCTGTTTCCTGCGGGCTATTGCTCATCCTGGCGTTATTGCTGTTGCACGCATTGGGCCGCGCCTAGTCTCCTCCCCATGAACGCGTGGCATGCGGCCATGGGGGCCTCAGACCACACGCGGAACGCGCGCCAGGATTTCGCTCACCACTTCGTAGTTGATGGTGCCCAGCGCCGCGGCGACGTCGTCCACCGAAACTTCTTGCTCACCCTGGCGCCCAATCAGCACGACTTCGTCGCCGGCGCGCACGCCGGCAATGTGCGTCACGTCGAGCATGGTCTGATCCATCGTGACCCGCCCGACGATGGGCGCGCGCTGTCCGCGCACGAGCACCGGCGGCCAGGTGAATGGCGCACGGCGGAAGCCGTCGGCATAGCCCACCGGCACCACGGCGATCGTTTGCTCACGATCGGTCTGATACGTGTTGCCGTAGCTGACGAAAGCGCCAGGCGGCAGACGCTTGATCTGGGCGATCGTGCTTTTCCAGCGCAGAGCGGGCTTTATACCTGGCGGCAGAGGCGTCTCTGGGCCAGGCTGCAGGCCGTAGAGGGCAATTCCCGTTCGCACCAGGTCAAGATGGCTGGCGGGCAAGACCAACGTCGCTGCGGAATTGGCCGCATGGGCAAACGGCGGACGCTGCCCCTGGGCCGCAAGCTGCTCCAACACGACCAGGAACCGATTCAGTTGCCAGCGCAGGTAAGTCTGATCCGCACTGTCGGCCGTGGCAAAGTGCGTGAAAATCCCTTCGACAAACAAATCAGGCAAGCTGCGCAGGGACTCGACAAACGGCATCACCGCGTCGGGCGTTAAGCCCAGTCGCGCCATGCCGGTATCCACCTTGACATGCAGCGGGAAACCGGGCGCAGCTGGGCTGAGCGTGCTGCCCATGCGGCTTGACAAGGCGCGGCCTGCGCCCAGCGCGGCGACCGCTCGCTGCAAGGCCTGGGCAAAATCGAAATCGAAGACGGTCGGCGTGACCTGGTTGAGCACGACTTCACGCGCCTGCCAGGGCGGTGTGTAGCCCAGAATCAGAATGGGCGCCGCAATGCCGGCGCGGCGCAAGGTGATCGCTTCAGCCAGGCAGGCGACCGCCAACGCGCGCGCGCCGTTATTCAAGACCGTCCGCGCCACGCGCACTGCGCCATGCCCATACCCGTCAGCCTTGAGCACCGCGCAGATGCCGACCTGAGGTCCCACAATCTTCTGCAAGATGCCGAGATTGCCCGCAATGGCCTCCAGGTCAACTTCCAGCCAGGTGGGCCGATCGGGCCGCGCCAGGCGCACCTGCCGCCAGCCTGCATCCTGGCGCACGAGCAGCGCTGCGGCCTGGGGCGCGGCCGCAGGCGCCAGCAGGCTGGCGGTGACTTCTTCCAGGCGCATGGCGCGCCCGCCTTTGATGAGGATGACTGGCCGCGGCGCATCAGGCTGGGCGCTGAGCGCCGCCAGTTGCGTTTGCATATGCCGGACGGCTTCGGACTTGCTGTAGGTGTGAAAGATGGCCGCGGTGGGCAGGCCAGCCTCCGCGGCGGCCTCGGCCAGGTGCCGGGCGCGGTCGCCGACGGCGATGAGCTGCTGGACCACTCCGGCCGCTTGCGCGCCCAGGCGACGATGCGCCTCGACCTCCCGTTCACCCAGGTCGCCGATGTCGCCCAGGATGGCCCAGCGCGGCCCGGGCGCGCTGGCCAGGGTCGCCAGCGCGGCTTGCATGGAGGCCGGGCTGGCATTCGCCGAATCGTCGAGCAGGGTGGAGCCGGACAGGCCAGGGAGCGGACGCAAGCGCCCCGGCAGCGGTTCCACCGCGGCCAGCGCAGCGAGGACGGAGTCCAGCGACCGGCCGTAGAGGAGACCTACGGTGAGCGCGGCGAGCGCCAGGGGAAGCTGATGAGCGCCGAGGAGACGCACCGGCAAACGAACCGCCGCGGGGAGTGCACCGGGCAGGCGGGCGTGGGCGGCGGGGCTGAAGGTCACGTTGACTTCGCCGGTCGGGGCAGCGGCGGCGATCGGTGTGGTCACGCGCACCGCGGCGCGCACGTCGGCTGCGGCGCTCGTTCCCACAGTCAACACGGGTGCGGCGCTGCGTGCAGCCAGCGCCAGCACGCGCGCATCATCGGCGTTAAGCAGGGCCAGGCCGTTCGCCGGCAGGGCGCTCAGCAGTGCGCCTTTTTCCTGCGCGATGGCGTCGAGCGCGCCAAACACGTCGAGGTGACTCTCGTGGATGGCGGTGATCAGGCCGACGCGGGGGCGCACCACCTGCGCCAGGAGTTCGATCTCGCCGAATTCATCCGCGGCCAGCTCCAACACGGCCAGCCGCTGCCAGGGCTGCACGCGGCCCAGGGCAATCGGCAGGCCGAAGCGGCCGTTGAAGCTGCCGGGATTGCGAAAGACCGGACTGTCGGCCGCGTCGGGGTTGCCGCCGGTCAGCGCGGCGGCAATCAATTCTTTGGCCGTCGTTTTGCCGCTCGAACCGGTGACGGCAATCACTTCTAGCGGATGCTGGCGGCAGATGGCGCTGGCGTAGGCCAGGAGGGCCTGGCGCGTGTCCGGCACGATAACGCACGTGATGGGCAACGGGGAGGCAGGCGCTTGTTCGCACAGGATGCCGGCCGCGCCGCGCTGCCACGCTTGCTCGATGAAATCATGGCCGTCGCCGGTTTCGGTCTTGATCGCCACGAAGAGCGGACCTGGATCGGCTGACTGGCCGCCCAGCGTGCGCGTGTCGAAGGCAAAGTCGCTGAAGCGTGTGGCGAACGGTGGGCCGTGCAGCTGGCCGTTGGTGGCGGTGAGCAGGTCGCTAAGTTCAATCATAGTGACGCATGGGCTTGATCTGGCTTTTCCCAGGGTGGGATGCAGCTCTCCTCTTTCCTATCTGGCAAGCCCAAGGCTCGCGGGCGGTGAAATTCGACGAGTGGCGCGCTGTACGGCTTTCGGCACACCCGCCACCACATCAAGATACCACCACCAATGTGACGGCGGCGGATTTCGCTGCGAACGTTCATATGCCAGGCTGGTAACCTGGCTGAGTGCAGCGTCGAACACGCTTGCTTGTTCGAACAAGCGACGATCGGCCGCCACAAGCAGGGCTCGCTCACGGGCGGTAAGCTGTTCATTCTGCTCTACCAGTTTATCTCGCAGCATCAGCATATCAAGATGCTCGAAACCACTGACTTCTGGCGATTCAACCGCAATCAAGTAATGTTGCAGGAGCCTATTCACGGATTAATTCTTCATAGATCATGTCATCGCGTTTCGTAGATCGTCCGTGTTTCTTTTCTGATGCGATCACGAAGGCCTGGGCTAATGGCCGCTTCGGTCAGCAGGTCAATCTTTCGTCCCAGCGTGGCTGACAACTGGCGCTCTAGAGCGACCATCGCCAACAGGCTCTTTCGTTTGGAGAACTCAACCAGTAAGTCAATATCACTGTTCTCACGGGCTTCACCTCGCGCCAATGAGCCGAAAACACCGATCTTGCTGACATCATGCTCCCGGCATATTCGTATGATGGTTTTCGTGTCTATGTCGCGAATCCCCAAACCGGCCATAGCGCAGTCTCCTTACTCCCCGAACTTGATCCCCTGCGCCAGGGGCAGCTCGGTGGAGTAGTTGATGGTGTTGGTTTGACGGCGCATGTAGTACTTCCAGATGTCGGAGCCAGACTCGCGGCCGCCGCCGGTTTCCTTTTCGCCGCCGAAGGCGCCGCCGATCTCGGCGCCGCTGGTGCCGATGTTGACGTTGG
>CAZEPA010000180.1:0-8158 GCA_964513955.1 uncultured Anaerolineae bacterium
GGTCAGCGTAGTGGGCAGCCTGGCCTACGTGGTCAGCGGCGCGGGCGGCCTGACCGTGCTGGATGTGAGCAACCCGGCCGCGCCCAGCGTGCGGGGGCAATTGGCGCTGGCCGGATTTGCCAAAGGGGTCAGCGCAGCCAACGGTATTGTGTATGTCGCCAGTTTTGGCCGCGGTTTGACGATTATTGATGCCGCCAATCCCGCGGCGCCCACGCTGCTGACGCTGGTGCGCACCCCTGGCACACCGCATGCCGTGCAGGTGGTGGGCAGCCTGGCATACCTGGCGGATGATTTCAATGGCCTGGTTATTGTGGATATCAGCAACCCCGCGCTTCCCACCGTGCGCAGCACCTTGCGTTCGGCCGGTGTGGCCGTTGGGGTGACGATCATTGGCAGCCTGGCCTATCTGGCTTACCACGGCCAGGGCTTGCGCATCGTGGATGTCAGCAACCCGGCCGCGCCCCGCCGCCTGGGGCAGTTTGACACGCCAGGTCTGGCGTCTGCGGTCAGCGTAGCGGGCAACCTGGCCTTCGTGGCCGACGGCGATGCCCTGCAGATCGTAGATGTGGGTAATCCAGCCGCGCCGACCTCCTTCGGCGTTTTTCGTGAACTGGCTGTCAACGTGCAGGTGCTTAATGGACTGGTCTACATTGCGGACCGTGAAAGCCTGCTGCTAGTCAATGTCAGCCAGCCAGCGGCGCCGATCCTCGTCGGTCTGTACGATCCACCCGGCGCGGCGCTGGATGTGGCCGCTGCCGGCAATCTGGCCTTCGTGGCCGCGGCCAACGATGGACTGCAGATCGTGGAGGTAAGCGACCAGGCGCAGCCTCGGCGCCTCGCCGGCCTGGAAATCATCGGCGCGGCCTTTGGGGTTGACGTAGTGGGCAGCCTGGCCTATGTTGCCGTGGGGGAGCGCGGCCTGCGCGTGGTAGATGTGGCGAACCCGCTGGCGCCTTTTGTGCGCGGGGTGCTCGACACGCCGGGTCAAGCGCGCCGCGTCTCCGTCAACGGCCCACTAGCCGCGGTGGCGGATGCCTGGGGCGGCCTGGCGATCGTGGATGTGAGCAGCCCGGCCGCGCCGATCGTGCGCAGCACGTTGCCCACTGAGTTCCCGGCCGACGACGTGGCGCTGACGGGCAACCTGGCCGTGGTCGCGGCCGGCAAACGGCTGCTGTTGGTGGACCTTGCCAATCCCGCGTCACCCCTGGTGCGCAGCACGACCACGGTCTCTGGCTGGGCCAAAGCCGTGGCGGTGGTGGGCAGCTTGGTATACGTGGCAGACGCAGAGGATG
The DNA here is from genome assembly GCA_964513955.1 of uncultured Anaerolineae bacterium. Classification (GTDB taxonomy): domain Bacteria; phylum Chloroflexota; class Anaerolineae; order SSC4; family Amarolineaceae; genus Amarolinea. Next base: position 1,293 of record CAZEPA010000180.1, read on the forward strand.
GGCTGCTGATTTACGACATCAGCCATCCCACCGCGCCTATCTTGCGCAGCGCCTTTTATACACCGGATGCTATCGGCGTCAGCGTCGTGGATCAGCTGGCTGTCGTCAGCAATCACGCTCGCGGCTTGACAGTCGTCAACATCAGCGACCCCACTGCGCCGCGGTGGGCGGCTGCGGCTGAGACAGCCGGCCTGGCCCGGCGCGCGTCTTTAGTAGGCGACTTGCTGCTTATCGCCGATGATGTGGGCGGGCTGCTCACGCTGCGCGTGCGTGAAGGTCCGTTGCCCACCGACACGCCAACGCCAACAGCGACGTCCACGCGTTTAGCCACGCCAACCCTAACCCTCACGCCGACGGCAACGTCCACGCCAAGCATGACGCCGACAGCGACTTCAACTCCAACCCTCACGCCGACGGCGACGTCCACGCGCACATCTACGCCAAGCCCCACCCTCACGTGGACGCCAACCGCCACCTCAACCGCAACCACCACCCTGACGCCAACGGCAACGCCCGTTCGATACTATTTTCCCATTTTGCCATAATGCACCGTTGCCGGCGGCCAACAGATTGAGAAGACCTCTTGATCCCTCTCCTCTATGACGCACTGCGTTGTAGAATTTGACAATTGGGGGCATCATGACCTACACTATTTTATGAACGATGTTGCTATTGTGCCCTCTCCGGCAACCAGCAGCCAATCGTGCGGCCTGACCGCGGTTGCGCGCACGCCCAGGGCCGGTTGCCAGCGAAATGACCACGCACGATGTCCGCCTTCGGACATCCGAATCATAAACGGCGCTTTGGCCAAACCAGAGCCGCCACGGAGGTGATAGTATGGAGGTATTGCCTGTGGAAGTTGCTGCACAACCGAGTAGCGCGACCAAGCCGCCGAGCGCTGGTCACCGCACTGAATCTGTGAAAGATCTCTACCAAATTGGCGAGATGCCGCCCATTGGGCATGTGCCCAAGCAGATGGTCGCCTGGCTGATTCGGCAGGAGCGTTTTGGCGAGCCTACCAAGGCTTTCCGGGTGGAAGTGATTGATGTACCGGAGCCAGCCGACGATGAGGTGCTGGTCTATGTGATGGCGGCCGGCGTCAACTACAACAACGTCTGGTCAGCCCTGGGCGTGCCGATAGACGTGATTGGCGCACGCCTGAAGGCTGGCGAGAAGGAGCCTTTTCATATCGGTGGGAGTGATGGCAGCGGCATCGTCTACAAGGTGGGCAAAGATGTCACCAACGTCAAAGTGGGCGATGAAGTGGTCATTCACTGCGGCTCCTGGGATCGCAACGACCCGTTCGTCAAGGCTGGCGGCGACCCGATGTATGGGGCCAGCTTCCGCATTTGGGGCTATGAAACCAATTGGGGCAGCTTTGCTCAGTTCACCAAAGTGCAGGCGCATCAGTGTCTTCCCAAGCCTAAACATTTGACGTGGGAGGCGGCCGCCGCGTACATGCTGGTTGGCGCGACCGCCTACCGTATGCTGCATGCATGGCCTCCGCACAATGTGCAGCCCGGCGATGTCGTCTTGATTTGGGGCGGCGCCGGCGGACTCGGCTCGCAGGCCATTCAGATCGTCAAAGCGGCCGGCGGTATTCCCATTGCCGTCATCTCTGACGAAAGCAAAGTGGAGTTCTGCATGAGTCTGGGCGCCAAAGGGTGCATCAACCGCAAGGATTTCAATCACTGGGGCATGCTGCCGCACTGGAAAGACACCGTTGGCTACAACACCTGGCTGAAAGGGGTGCGCAGCTTTGGCAAGGCCATCTGGGATGTGCTCGGCGATCGGCGCAGCCCTCGCATCGTCTTTGAGCATCCCGGCGAAACGACCGTCCCAACTTCCGTGTTCGTGTGCGACACAGGCGGCATGGTGGTCATTTGCGCTGGCACCACGGGCTATAACGCAACGGTTGATCTGCGTTACCTTTGGATGCGCCAGAAGCGTTTGCAAGGCTCTCACTTTGCCAACGACGATCAAGCCAAGGGCATCAATGACCTGGTGATTGCGGGCAAGGTGGACCCTTGCCTTTCGCAGACATTCTCTTGGGACGAACTGCCCTTGTCGCATCAGTTGATGTATGAAAACCGCCATCCTCATGGAAATATGTCTATCCTGGTGGGCGCCATCAGCACCGGCCTGCTGAATACGGCTGATCAACGCGCCGCGATGCGCGGCCTATACGAGATTACGTCCGAGGCGCCGGCTGAGGCCGTGGAGGTTGAGATGGAACCCGAAGATATCTACACTCGGCCCCGCCCCGGGCTTCCGGTCGGTGGTGAGTTCGTAGACCAACGCCCAGTCCAGGCAGTGATGCACCCTGGTGTGATCACATGCAGCGAGGAAACGACCGTGGACGAGGTGGCTCGCACCATGGTCGAAAATCACATCCACGCCGTCGTGGTCGTAGATGAGCAGGGCTATGCCTCAGGCGTAGTCTCGCAGACCGACATGGTGTTAGCGCGGCAGGGGCGATCACCCGCCGACGTTGCGCACATGACAGCCGCCGATATCATGACGCCTGACCTCATCACCTGTACGCTTGACACGCCCGTGTCGGATGTGATCACCACCTTGACCCGCAACCGTATTCATCGCCTAGTGGTCGTCCAGGAGGAGGGTGAGCATCTGCGCCCGGTGGGCGTCATTTCGATGACCGACATCATCCGCCAAATGATGGGCTACGCCAACCCCGCGGCGCCCCGTGATCCAGCATAGCGAGTCACACAACAAAGAGGTTTTGTATGTCTTTTCTAACCGACGAGCACGAAGCAGTGCGTCAGACCGTCCGTAAGTTCACCGAGGAAAAGGTGATGCCGATTGCCGACGAATACTACCGGGGCGCCAAAGAGATTCCCATGGATCTCATCCAGCAGATGGCTAACCTGGGCTTTTTCGGCATGTCTTTTCCAGAGGAATGGGGCGGCGCCGGCATGGATGCCGTCAGTATGACCTTGGTCACGGAAGAGTTGAGCCGTGGTTGGCTGGGTGTAGGCAGCGTTCTCACACGCAACCTGATCACCGGCACCTTGATTCTGGCGCACGGTACGCAGGAGCAGAAGGAAAAATATCTGCCCGGCATTGTCTCTGGCGACATTCTGACGGCGGCGGCCTTTACCGAGCCAAACGCCGGTTCGGACACCGCCGGCATGCAGCTGCGCGCGGTGCGCGATGGCAATGAGTATGTGTTCAACGGCGCTAAGACTTGGTGCACGTTTGCCAATCGCGCCCACATCCTCACCGTGCTGGCGCGCACCCATCCCGATGCTTCTTTGCGCCACAAGGGGTTGAGCATCATCCTGGTTGAAAAAGAGCCTGGCGATCATTTCGACCCACCGCAGCTGTCCGGCGAATACATCCCAACCGTGGGCTATTACGGCATGCGCTCGTTTAGCCTCGGTTTCGAGGATTTTCGGGTCCCAGCTGCCAATTTGATCGGTGGGGTGGAAAATAAGGGTTTTTATCAATTGATGGCAACCTACGAGTGGGCGCGTATCCAAACCGCAGCCCGCGCCGTGGGCGTGGCGCAAGCTGCGTTCGACGCTGCGCTGAAGTATTCGCAGGAGCGCCAGCAGTTCGGTCAGGCTATCAGCGAATTTCAGATCATCCGCCACAAACTGGCCCACATGCGCACGCAGATTGAGGCTGGACGCCAGCTCACCTATTACGCCGCGCGCATGAAGGACATGGGCCAACGCTGTGACCTGGAAGCTGGTATGGCCAAGCTTTTCTGTGCAGAAATGGTGGAGCACGTCACCTCGGACGCAATGCAGATCTTTGGCGGCTACGGCTACTCGCTGGAATATCCGGCCCACCGCTTCTGGCGTGACGGCCGAGTGTTCAAGATCTTCGAAGGCACCAGCGAAATTCAGGCCGAAGTCATCGCCAAGCGCCTGCTGTCCTGAAAGGGTTTCATATGAGCAACCTATCTCTCTCGCCGTTGGACATGGCGCCGGTTGTCGAGCGCCTGACGCAAGCGAATCAGCAGTTTGCCGACAACTACCCCGGTGACGTGACCACGCGTCAACCCGTGCATACGGTGTATGGCGGCGCCCATCTGTTCAAGGGCGATACGGCATTCAAGCTGGGCGGCATTGGTCTGCGGAACATGGATGCCTACGCGCCGAACTTTGCTATCTTTGCCAAGGCGCTTGGGCTGCCGGGCGCCGCCACGCTGCCAGAAAGCAGCGCGGATATCGAACACCTGGCCGCCATTATTGAGAAGGACCCGCAGGCGGCCAGCTTCACGCACGAGCCAGCATGGATGGCTTACACCGTTTTCAAGCGTGTGCGCGACAAGATGCAGACCGAACCGGTGGAAGACTATCGCGTGGACTTTGAAGATGGCTATGGCAACCGGCCGGACGACGAAGAAGACGTCCATGCCATGAGCGTAGGCAAGGAACTGGCTGCGGGCATGGCCGCGGGCACGCTGCCGCCGTTCATCGGCATTCGCATCAAGCCTTTCACCCAGGAAAGCGCGAAGCGCGGCATGCGCACCTTGGACCTGGTCATCACGTCGTTGGCCGCGGCGAGCGGCGGCAAAACGCCCGCCAATTTCGTCGTCACCTTGCCCAAAGTGACGATCCCTGAGCAGGTGTCCGCCCTGGCTGACTTACTTGATTTGCTAGAAGCCAAGAACGGCATCGCGCCAGGCATCATCGGCATGGACTTGATGATCGAAACGCCGCAGGCCATCATCAACCACCTGGGCGAAAACACGGTCAACCTGTTGGTGCGCGCGGGCAAGGGACGCGTGCGCTACTGCGCCTACGGCACCTATGACTACACCGCGCTGGTCAACATCACGGCACACTACCAGACGCACACGCACCCGGCGGCCGATTTTGCCCGTCACGTGCTGCAAGTCAGCCTGGCCGGCACGGGGGTCAGCGTTAGCGACGGCGCCACCACGGTCATGCCGATTGGCCCGCATCGCGCCACGAAAGAAAAGCCGCTCACCTCACAGCAGGAAGCTGAAAACCTGGCTGTTGTGCATGCGGCGTGGAAGCTGCACTACGACAACATCGGCCATTCGCTGCGCCATGCCTACTACCAGGGCTGGGACTTGAACCCGGCGCAGCTGCCGGTGCGCTATGCGGCCGTCTACACCTTCTTCCTGGAGAGCCTGGAAGATGCCAGCAAGCGCCTGAACCGCTTCGTAGATGCAGCCGCGCAGGCGACGCTGAGCGGCAACATGTTCGATGATGCCGCAACCGGGCAAGGGCTGCTCAACTTCTTCTTGCGCGGCATCGCTTGCGGCGCTATCACCGAGCAAGAGGCCACCGCTACCGGCATCACTCTGGAGGAGTTACACGGTCGTTCCTTTGTCAGGATCGTGCAGAACCGTGCTTATAAGAAGAACAGTTGACTGTTGCGGAGAGCGGGCAAGTAGATTGTTTTTAGAGATCGGTTACGGTGCGTTGCCTGCTCTCCGTCTGCACGAGTTGACAAATAGCCACTCTGGCACTACGATGGGTCGCCTTGTGGAACGCCCCTCTCCTTTCAGGTTGCACCAAGACGGGAAGGGAATTGTTGAACCATGAAATGGACGGTTCAAGACCGCTTCGGGAACACCGTTTACTTCACTGAAGAGCGTTGGCGACATATACTGGAATCCCGGCCCGAATTGGAACCGCTGCTCGACCAGTTTCTTGATACGTTGCGCACCGGTCGTCGGCAGCAAGATTCGTTGGTCCCCAACGAGTATCGGTATTTCAAGAGGTTTGACGAGATGCTGCCAGAGAACAATCACTTGGTGGTTGTGGTCGTTTTCAAAACTCGCCTCAATGAGCAGGGCAATTACGTTCCTAACAACTTCGTGTTGACAGGATGGGCTCAATACATCCACTCCAAGAGGTAAGCGCATGCATGAGTTAAGCCTTTACAAGACTCAGATTACGGCGAACGATGGCACACCCGTGCGTCTGGTCTACGATCAAGAAGCTGACATTCTGGAGATCTTCTTTGCCGAGAACGAACCTGCCACGGGCATCGAGTTGACCGACCACATCATCTTGCGCTTTGACAGGCAGACGCGACGGGCGGTTGGTTTGGTGCTGCTTCATTTTTCGATTCTGACAGAACATACTGAATATGGCCCGCGCAGCTATCCTTTGGATAAGCTGGAGCAGATTCCGGAAGAATGCCGAGAAATCGTGGTGCGCATTATGACCGCCGCGCCCGTCAATCAATTCCTGAAACTCTCTCACTTCCAGGCGTCGCCTACGGAGCGAAGGCCTTTTGCCTATGTGGAATTGCAGCCACTGATGGCAGTCGCGTGATCAAGTACTCAAAGACAGGTGGTATTGAGAAGCAAGGGCTGACTTCCAGAGTCTACGATGCCCTATGACCTGTTCCACAAAATAGGGGTGCTCTATGCAGGAAGCTGATCAGAATTTACTGGTCGAGAAATTGCAGCACTGGGAAGCAGGCGATCTGGCTGATTCAATCCGCCGGGCGCCTGAGCGGCCGGAAACCCAGGCGTTTCAACGTTTGCATACGCCGCTGGACGCCGGCCCGCAGCCGCCGCCGGCGGCTGACCAAGCGTGGTACTCGGAGCGCCTGGGTTTTCCCGGTCAGTTCCCGTTTACGCGCGGCGTGCAGCCTACCATGTACCGCAGCCGCTTCTGGACCATGCGTCAATATGCCGGCTATGGCACAGCCGCCGAAGCCAACGAGCGCTTCAAGTACTTACTGAGCCAGGGCCAGACCGGTCTCAGCGTCGCGTTCGACCTGGCGACGCAGATTGGCTATGATAGTGACGACCCACTGGCCTCGGGCGAAGTAGGCCAGGCCGGCGTAGCCATTGACTCCCTGGCCGACATGGAGGCGCTGCTGGATGGCATCCCGCTGGACAAGGT
>CAZEPA010000181.1:0-7996 GCA_964513955.1 uncultured Anaerolineae bacterium
GGACAGGTGAACCGTCGAAATAGGTGTACAATATGAAGCCAAGCGACTTTCACGCGCCGGAGACTGGCCGCGTGATGCAGACACGAACCGGCTATGTTGCCTTTGTCCCGGCGCCATTGCCGCCCTCGATGACCTACACTGCCGAATCAACGCGCGTCCTCTCCCAGGCAGACGCTGCGAGGGGTGAGTTATCGGGCATGGGGCGGCTCCTGCCGAATCCGCACCTATTGGGTAACTCTATCAAAATCCTTTTGCGTGTGCTATAATCGAATCATAGAGAGACGCAAGGAGGCAAGTTATGACTGTCGGGACTGTGACCGTTAAGCTACCCAAGGACCTTTATACCCGGCTGGACACCCTGGCGAAGCAAGAGCGCATTGATGTCGTGGCGCTCCTGAACCGTCTGGCTGCATCGGCGACAGCACCGCAGGCGGAGGCTGAGCCATCCACAACCGCGTTCCAGCGCATTCTTGATCGGGCCACCAACCTGGGCGTGAGCGACCTCGCTGAGCAACACGACCACTATGTCTACGGCGTCGAGAAGCAATGAAGCCTCCGATCTTCATTGACACCGGTTACATCCTGGCATTGCTTAACACGGGTGATGAGCATCACGACCGCGCCGCCGCGGCCGCGCGCCAAATCAAACCGCCATTTCTCACCACCGAGGCCGTACTGACGGAGATCGGCAATGCCCTGAGCCGCGCTCGCTGGCGCGCCCTAGGCTACAAGACAATTCAAGATTTGCGTGTCGATCCTAACATCGAAGTCGTGCCTGTGACTGCCGCGCTGTTCGAGCGTGCCCTTACGCTGTATGGCGAGCGCATGGACAAGGAATGGGGCTTAACCGACTGCCTGTCCTTTGTCGTCATGCAGGAGCGCAATTTGCTTCAAGTGCTGACGACCGACCGGCACTTCGGTCAGGCTGGGTTCGTCAATTTGCTTCCGCCCCCAATCTACCCCTGATGGCTCTTGTCCCCCGGGTTTGTTCTCCTTCGTGTTCATTGCAGGGTTGCCTTCGATCTGCACTCACCTATAGTTAGCTGGAATTGGGGAATGCGTCAATGGCCTTGGATTATCTCAAATCCGCCCAATCTATGCTATAATCTGGCCGCCCGACAACGTCCACGAATTGTTTGAGACAAGGTAGTGACCAAAGAATCACCAACGCCTGCGCGACCGGCCTCACGCTGGCGGCGCCCTGGCTGTTTAGTTACGCTGACCCTCGTCGTTCTCCTGGCCCTCTGGCTGGGTTGGACCGGCTGGCAGGTAGTGGGCCATGTGCGGCGCCTACAGGCGCAGGTCAGCCGCTTGCAGGCCCTGGCCGCGCCCGGCGCCCTGGACAAGATTCAGCCGGCCGACCTCCTGGCCCTACAGCCGCAGATTGCCGCGCTCGATGATGACGTGCAGGGCCTGGCGCGCCGCGTGCGGCCGTTCATGTTCATCACGCCGGCGTTGGGCTGGCTGCCCAAAGTCGGGCCGGAAGCCGCGCAGGCGCGGCCTGTGCTGGACCTGGCAACCAACACCAGCGCAGCTGCGCGCCTGGCCTTCGACGCGCTGATGCCGCTGCTGACCGCCTGGCAGGACAAACAGGCGCCGGGCAGTCTCACCGAGCGCATCATTCCGGCGTTGGCCCTGGCCGCGCCCCAGTTTGCCCAGGTATCAGCGCGGCTGGAGCAGGCGGCCGCCGCGCGCCGCCAGATCAACACGGACGGCTTTGCAGATCGAACCCGCGGCCTGCTCGACCGCTTCGATGCCGCGCTCCCTCTGCTGCAGACCCTGACGCGCGGCGCCGCGCTGGCGCCGGCGCTCCTGGGCGCGGATGCGCCGCGCAATTATCTGTTGATCGCGCAAAACAACGATGAGCTGCGCGCCACGGGCGGTTTTATCAGCGGCATAGGCATCCTCCGCCTGGACAACGGCCGGATGGCAGCCGATCTGCAGGACGCCTACAGCGTGGACGACTGGGCGCTGCCCCACCCTGACGCACCGGCTCCGCTGGCCCAATTCATGCAAGCCGACGTGCTGGCCCTGCGCGACGCCAACTGGTCGCCAGACTTTCCGACCAGCGCGCGAGTCATCCAGGGGCTGTACCAACTCAACAAAGGCGTGGCCGCCGACGGGGTGATTGCCTTTGACCTGGACTTTGTGCAGGGGCTCGTTGCGGCCCTGGAGCCGTTGACGATCGCGGGCTATCAAGAACCATTGACCGGCGCCAATGTCATCACGGCGATGCGCACGATCTGGGCGCGGCCGGCCGACTCGGAGGAGACCGTCACATCCACGGGCGGCGGCAGCGGCGATGATTGGTGGATCCACCGCAAGGACTTCATGGGCGATTTGATGCGCGCCACCCTGGACAAAGCGCAGAGCGGCGACCTGCGCCCCGCGGCGCTGCTGTTTGCGGTCAAGACCGCCCTGGATCAGCGCCATCTCTTGATTTCAGTCAATGATCCAGCCGTAGAAACGATGCTCAGCCAAAGCGGCTGGAACGGCGCCATCCAACCAGGCCCCGGCGACTTCCTGGCCCTCGTGGATAGCAACCTCGGCTGGAACAAGGTCAACCCGCGGGTGGATGTGTCGCTGGCCTACACCATCACCCTGCAGCCGACCGGCAAGGCCCATGCTGAGCTAGTGGTGCAGTATCGCCACACCGGAACAACCCCGCTCACTTCTTGTGTTCACGAAGCGCGCTATGGCAACTCCTACGAAGACATGCTGGATCGCTGCTATTTCAACTACCTGCGCGTGCTCGTGCCTGACGGCGCGGCCTTGATGGCGGCCGCGGGCCTGGAACCAGGGTCACTGGGCGCCACGCCGGGCGAACGCGGCACAGTCGAACTGCACGGCTACTTCGTACTGCCGCCCAACAGCACGCACACGGTGCGCTTTGTGTATGATTTACCGCAGAAGGTCTTTCAGGATCGCCGCTACACTCTGACCGTTCAGAAGCAGGCCGGCACGCGGCCGTGGCCTTTGCAGGTGACCGTCAAACTACCCGCCGGCGGCCCGTGGCAAGTCACACCCACGGACGCGCAGGTGCAAGCGGGCCAGGTGACTTGGCAGACCACGGTGGCGCGAGACCGCACACTGATCGTGCATTAGCAGGTCGCAAGATGTCTGAAGTCTTGAACACTTCGGCAGTTTGAAACCTCGCAAGTCATAGGAGGAGCAGAGCGTGAATCGAAGGTATCCCATGGTGGGCAGCTTGCACAGGCTACAAGGCGCCTGGCGCCTTGTTCTCGTGCTGCTGACTGCTGTATTGCTCCCTGGGTGCAGCAGTCAGGCGGCCCCCATTGTCATTCAGTGGTCTACTGAGACCGAAGTCAACACGGCCGGCTTCAACGTCTTCCGCAGTGACAGCCGCGAGGGTCAGTACGTGCAAATTAATGCCAAGCTCGTGCCCAGTTCTCCCGATCCGCTGTTGGGCGGCCGCTATGCTTACACCGACGCGCAGGTGGAAGCAGGCAAGACCTATTACTACAAGCTGGAGGAACTGGAAAGCACCGGCAACCGCATCACCTACGATCGCATCGTGGAGGCCACCGCCTATGCGCAAGGGTTTTTGGGCCTGAGCTATACTGTATGGGCGGCATTCATCGTGGCGCTCGTCATCCTGGTGGGAGTAAGTACATTTTTGCGCCGGCGCCAACATCCGTCTGCTTAGCCTTCTCAGGCGAGAGGATCTCAACCACCCATGATTAACTGGTCGAATTGGACACAACAACAGAAACTACTGGCCGTCGCCGGTGTCATCCTGGTGCTGGCTGCGCTGATTTACACGCAATACATTGACACCGAGTCGTTGATTGCGCGTGTATTGATTGTGCTCATTGCCTTTCCGGTGCACGAACTTGCGCACGCCGTGGCCGCCGACCGTTTGGGGGATCCCACCCCGCGGCAGTATGGCCGCATCACCCTCAACCCGCTGGCGCACATTGATCCGATGGGCAGCATTCTCATGCTCCTGTTTGGTTTTGGCTGGGCGACGACGCCGGTCAATCCCAACCGCCTGCGCGGCAACCGCCAAACCAGCTCGATCATCGTCTCAGCGGCCGGCCCTCTTTCCAATTTGCTGCTGGCGGCGTTGATCGCCATTCCGTTTCGGGCGGAGATCTACTCCGGCTCGATCGTGTGGCAGATTCTGTTTACGTTCGGCATGATCAACCTGCTCTTGTTCGTCTTCAACCTGCTGCCAATTCCGCCCCTGGACGGGTTCAACATCCTGGCGAATCTGCTGCCGCCGTCCATGCGCAATCAGCTTATGGTGCTGGCGCAGTACGGGTCATTCTTACTGCTGCTCCTCGTGCTCTTGCCGGGCGGCCTTTTTTCGGGCATCATCGGCCCGCCCGTGGAGTTCCTGCGTGCCCTACTCTTTGGCTTCTGAGCGTCAGGCGGCGCCCACCGCGCCTCATGAGGTGCGGCGGATTCTTGGCCGCGTCTATTATCGCGTGCACCAGTTCTGGGCCGCGGCCCATGCCGAGGTAGCGCCGCCCGAGCTGGCTGTCGCGCGCGAGATTCTACCGCTGCCGGCGTGGCCGCTCTTTGCCGCTATGCCGCTGTCGGATCAACGGCACAGCCTGAACGTCTTGCACGCGCTGCATGCCCAGGGCTATCAGACCCCTGCCGATCGTGATCTGCTGGCCGCCGCGCTGCTGCACGATGTGGCCAAGGCGGGCCACGTACACGTATGGCATCGCGTCGCACTGGTGCTGCTCAAATTAACGCACCTGGGCCGGAGTCTACTGCGCTGGCTGGCGCGTCCAGCCGCACCCGGCCACTGGCGCTATCCTTTTTACGTCACTGTGCATCATCCGGCGCTGGGCGCCGCGCACGCGCGCAGCGCCGGCTGTTCGGACGTGACGGCCTGGCTGATTGAACAACATCAAGCGCCCGTCGTGGACCAAACAGCCCCAGTTAGTTTGCGCGACGCCTGGCTGCTGGCTTTGCAGAAAGTAGATGATTCATTATGAACCAACAAACCGTTGACGCAGGCTCGTCCAAGCCCGCACCGCAAGTCACCATCGTAGGTCTCGGATTGATCGGCATTTCGATTGGCCTGGGACTCAAACAAACCGCAGGCCAGCAGCGCGTGGAGATCGTGGGCCATGACAAAGAGGCTGCCGCGGCCGAACAGGCGCGCAAGGTCAAAGCCGTGGATCGCACGGAGTGGAATCTGGCCTCGGCCATTGAGAATGCCGATGTGGTCATTCTTGACCTGCCCTTGCCTGAGATTCGGCCCACGCTGGCCGCCATGGCCGGCGAACTGAAAGCGGGCTGCGTGGTCACTGACACCGCCAGCCTCAAACTGCCGGTGCTGCTGGCGGCGGCCGAGGTGCTGCCGGCGCACGTCTTCTTCGTGGGCGGCCACCCGGTGATTGCCGCAACCGATACCAGTTTTTACAAGGCCACCCCCAGGCTCTTCAGCAAACTGCCCTACTGCCTCACGATTACGCCGACGACATCGCCGGAGGCATCGCAAGTGGTTTCTGATCTGGCGGATCGTCTGGGCGCCAGCGTCTTGTTCCTGGACGCCGCGGAACATGATGGCTTGATGGCCGGCGTCGAGACCACGCCTTCTATTTTGGCTGCCATCCTCTTGACCGTGGCCCGCCAGGGCGCGTGGAAGGAGATCAGCAAGGTGGCTGGCGCGCAGTTCGACGCCTCGACGCGGCTGTCGGCCGAAAGCGCACAGGCGCTGATGCAGGCCACCCTCAGCAATCGTGACAATGTCCTGCGTTGGTTGGACACGTACAGTCAAGAATTGGAGGCGTGGCGCGACTTGATCGCCAGCGGCGAGCCAGCGGCTTTGGAGGGCGCATTCGCAGGCGCCCTGGCCGCGCGCGGCGATTGGATGATCGGCCGCACCAAATCGCCGCTGGTTGCCGATATGCCTGCGCTGCCTGAGCATCCAAGCATCTGGATGCGCATGTTTGGCATGGGCGGGCGTCAACTGCGCAGCGAACCAGGCGACGCCAAGAAAAAGAACTAAACCCGATTAACAGCCGCCCTCGTGTAATCAGGCGGCCAGGCTGGCATCTTTACGCCGCCCAGAAGATTCCCAGGCGGCATCCGCCGCGGCGCCGATTGCTAAGATAAATCAACTTGATCAAAATGGAGTTTCAATTCCATGCCTAGCATTTCTGTCTGTATGCCTGCGTATAACGAAGAGCCAAACCTGCCCGGCATGATTGCCGATGTGGCCCGCGTCATGCGCGCGCGCGGCGACGAGTTCGAAATTGTTGTCACTAACGACGGCAGTAAGGATCGCACCGGCGCTGTCCTGCAGGAACTGGCGCAAATCTATCCTGAACTGCGCCCGGTGGATCACCCGGTCAACCGAGGCTATGGCGCGGCGGTTTTCACGGCGATCACCAATGCGCGCAAAGACCTGGTCTTCTTCACCGACTCGGATCGCCAGTTCAAACTGGAGGAGCTGGACCGGCTGCTGCCGCTGATCGCCAGCGCGGACATGGTCGTCGGCTATCGGGCGCCGCGCCGCGACCCGCCCGTGCGCGTCCTGTTTGGCAAAGGTTGGAGCACGCTCGTGACGCTTCTCTTTGGCTACACCGCGCGCGACATTGACTGTGCATTCAAGTTGTTCCGCCGTGAGGTGATCGAAAAGGTCGGCCCGCAGATCCAGTCGCGCGGGGCTACGTTCAGCGCCGAATTCCTTGTGCGCACCAAGCGCGCCGGGTTCCGCATCAAGGAAGCGCCGGTGAGCCATCTACCGCGCACTGCGGGCAGCCCCACGGGCGCCAAGCTGCACGTCATTCTGCGCGCGTTCCGTGAACTGTGGCAGTTCCGTCGTGAGTTGTGGCGCGAGGCTTGAGCGCAGGCAGCACGTACGACATTATCTTTCCTGGTGCTGATAATCGCACGATACCATCCTATCGGGTGCTGATGATCGCACCCACCGGCTTTTTTGCCGACTATGGCTGCCATGTGCGCATCCAGGGACATGCGCAGGCCCTGCAGGCCCGCGGGCATCAGGTGCGTATCGTCACGTACCCCGGCGGACGCGAGGTGCCCGGCCTATGCACGGTGCGCCCGCCCTGGCGGCGGCGCGACCGCGAGATGCCGGTTGGCTCTTCCAGGCGCAAGTTCGGCCTCGATCTTCTATTGGCGCTGACGGTTTGGCAAACGGCGCGGCGTTGGTCGCCTGATCTGATCCATGCCTACCTGCATGAAGGCGCCTTGCTGGGCGCGCTCCTGCCTGTTCGCCGCCGCCCCCCGGTGGTGTTCGATTTCCAGGGGAGTCTGGTCGGCGAGATGCTCGACCATCGCTTTCTCGCGCCGCAGTCGCCGCTCTTGCCCGCCTGGCGGCGCCTGGAGCGCTGGATTGATCAGCGGCCTGCGGCTATTCTTGCCAGTTCAGAGCACGCCCATCGGCTTCTCGTCACCACATTTGGCGTGCCCTCCACTCGTGTCACCACCCTTCCGGACAGCGTGGATCCAGAGCAATTCCGTCCCGCAGCGACCTTCCCTGCGCACGAACTGGCGCTGCTGCGTGCAGAACTTGGCCTGCCCCCTGGCCGCCCGCTGGTGGTCTACCTCGGTTTGCTGGCGCCTTACCAGGGCATTGATCTTCTCCTGGGGGCGGCGCAGATGCTTCAGCGCGCCCCGCCTCCTGCAGCCGGCCGACCGTTCTTTCTGCTCATGGGCTTTCCTTTTGTCGAACACTACCGACGCCAGGCGCAGCGCCTGGATCTGGCCTCGGATGTGCTCTTCACTGGCATGGTGCCTTTTGCTGACGCCCCGCGCCATGTGGCCCTGGGCGATGTGGCGGTCGCGCCCAAACTGTCGGCTACGGAGGGCAGCGGCAAGCTCCTGACCTACATGGCGAGCGCGCTGCCGGTGGTCGCCTTCGACACCCCCGTACACCGCGAATACCTGGGCGATCTCGGTTTCTATGCCCCGGCGGCTGATGTCGCGGGGTTGGCGCGCGCGCTGACCCTGGCCCTCAGCGATCGGCCGGCGGCGCAGGCGCGTGGTG
>CAZEPA010000182.1:0-7932 GCA_964513955.1 uncultured Anaerolineae bacterium
CTATGAAACCTGCGCCAGGCTGACACGTATTTGAAAGCGCGTAGAGGGTAGATAACCACACAAGGGAGAAACCATGCCTAACGACCTCAAGTATCAGATTACGGGCGCCACCCTGCCGGTGGTGACCATTCAACTGGAACCGGGCCAGACCGTTTTCTCGGAAGCTGGCGGCATGAGTTGGATGAGTTCGAACATCGAGATGAACACCAATACCGGCGGCGGCCTGGGCAAGATGTTCAAACGCGCGCTCAGCGGTGAATCGCTGTTCGTCACCGATTTCACCGTGGCAAACAACCAGCCCGGCATCATCGCTTTCGCCAGTGAGTTCCCTGGCCGCATCATTGACCTCAAGTTGGACGCCGGGCAGTCTATGATCGTGCAGAAAGACGCCTTCATGTGCGCGGAGAAGACAGTTGACCTTGACATGCAGTTTCGTAAGCGCCTGGGCGCCGGCCTTTTTGGCGGCGAAGGCTTTATCATGCAGCGGCTGACCGGTCCGGGGACAGTGTTTGTGGAGATTGACGGGGATGTGGTCGAGTACAACTTGCTGGCGAATCAGATGCTCAAAGTAGACACAGGCCATATTGCCATGATCGAACCAACGGTAGATTTCGATGTGCAAATCATCCGCGGATTGAGCAACCTTCTGCTGGGCGCCGAAGGGCTTTTCCTGGCAACACTGCGCGGGCCGGGCCGCGTCTGGCTGCAAACGATGCCAATGTCCAAACTGGCGGGAAAGGTGGCGCAGTTCATGCCGCAGGTGGGCGGCCGCGGCAGCAGCGGCGGAACGAACATCAACCTGGGCAACCTGCTAGGCGGGAGTTAATCATACCGGCGACGGATGCGGTTGATCGCGGTGACGGCGCTGGCGCGCAGCTTCGAAGCAAAAAACGGCAGCGGCCGCGGCCGCGTTCAACGACTCGGCTTGCGCGATCGGAATTTTGACCGTACCCACCGCCAGGCGCCGTGCCTCAGCGCTGGCGCCTGCGGCCTCGCTGCCAATGATCAAGGCCGCAGGCGTCCGCCAATCCACGGCATCGTAGAGCATCTCGCCATGCGCATCGGCCAGCCAGATTCGACGGTCCGCCACCAGGGCCGCCGCTTCCTGCCATGTCTCCAGGCGGCGCAAGGGTAAACGAAAGTGCGCGCCCATGGCCGAACGCACCACCTTGGGGTTGTACTCATCCACGGAGCCAGGCGCAAGCAGCACGCCCGCACAGCCAGCAGCCAGGGCCGTACGCAGGACCGTGCCCAGGTTGCCTGGATCGCTCAACCCATCCAGAATCAGTACGAGGCCGTCGGCCGCCACAGGAAGCGGTTGAGGCCAGGGCGCCACGGCCATGATGCCCGCGGAGGTCGTCGTGGCGCTGGCGGCATCAAGCACCTGGGCGCGGACTTCCTCGCACACGACCTGCTGGCTGCGCAGCCGCGCAAGCAGGGCGGCGGTGCGCGGGTTCGTCAGCCGTTCTGATGCATACAAGGCAAACAGCGGCTGCAGATGGGCGTCCAGGGCCTCTTCAAGCAAGCGCACGCCTTCAAGGCACCACAGGCGCGCCTCTTGACGAGCTTTGCGCTCCTGCAGCAAGGCCCGTATCAACTTCACGCGCGCATTGCTTGAACTGGTAATCACGGTGCGGCGCTTTCCTCGGCTGGGGCCAGGCAAAAAAGTGATGTAAAAACACCGCGCCCGGTGCGGCATGGGCGCGGTGTTGATTGGAAGATGGGAACAAACGGTTAGAGAGATTGCTTGGCCAGGTCCACCAGGCGGGTGAAAACGCCCGCGTCGCGCACGGCCAGTTCAGACAGCATTTTGCGGTCAATGGCTACCCCGGCCGTCTGCAGACCGTGAACAAAACGGCTATAGGACAGCCCGTTTTGGCGCGAAGCCGCGTTGATGCGTGTAATCCACAACGCGCGAAATTCACGTTTGCGATTTCGGCGGTCGCGTGTCGCATAGAACAATGACTTGAGCATTGCTTCATTGGCGCGACGGAAAAGGCGATGACGTGTGCCAAATTGGCCCTTCATCATCTTCAGCACTTTTTTGTGTCGCTGCCTGGCGGGGACGCCTCGTTTTACTCGTGACATAACTTTCTCCTCGGATGGCGGCTACAGCCTGGAGCCAGATAGCACTTCGTACTGGCCATCCTGCATCATGATTGATAGGACTTACTTGTGTTCCAGGTACGGAGCTAACTTCTTGACTCGTTTCACGAAGGCTACCGCCTTCACGGTGACCGTATCGCGATAGTCGCTCTTCAGGCTTGGCGTTTTCTTACGCTTGAGGTGCCCCTGCCCCTGAATGCGGCGCAGGAGCTTACCGCCGCCTGAAAAGCGAAAGCGCTTGGCTGTTGACTTGTGAGTCTTCAACTTTGGCATACAACGTCTCCCTTGCTCTCTCTTCGTTTAATCTTCCATTTGCACACACAAACAGAGCGGTGTCAGGTCAGCCGTGGGCAACCTGTCTTGCTCTGCTTGTGATTAGCGGCTGTTCCATTGTCGGCTCGAAAGTCGGCGCGAAAGTCGGCTCGAAACCCGACCAGGTCAACTTTCCTTCGGCATCAAGATCATCAGCAGGCTGGTTCCTTCCATTGCCGGCGCTTGTTCAATCGCGGCAATATCTCCCATCTCCTGCGCTACGCGATCAAGCATTTCCTTGGCTACTTCAGGGTGCGTAATCTCACGTCCACGAAAACGGATTCGGATCTTTACCTTATTGCCCTCGCTGATAAAGCGTCGGGCGTCGCGCACCTTGAACGCCACATCGTGCTCGCCTGTCTTCGGGCGCAAACGCACTTCCTTGACTTCGATCTGCTTTTGGGCTTTGCGGGCATCGCGCTCTTTCTTGGCTCGTTCGTACTGGAACTTGCCAAAGTCCATCAAGCGACAGACCGGCGGCACCGCGTTCGGGGCGACCTCTACCAAGTCCAATCCCTTTTGCCGGGCCAGGATCAAGGCATCACGAACCTGCAAAATGCCGAGTTGCTTACCCTCATCATCCACGACCCGCACTTCACGGGTGCGAATCATCTCGTTGACACGTAGCTGCAGCTTACTGCTAATTGCGCCCTCCTCAGGAATGGCAAAAACAGACAATTTGAACCGACGTTTAGGCAAGCGACTATAGCATAATCAAGCAGGTGTGTCAAATTTTTTTCGAGCTTCCCGACCACACGCCGCGATTTTCATGAAAAATCTACTGCTAACCCTGCGCCAAATCATTTACAGCCGTCGCGACTTCTGTTATAAATGCGTACTACATGAGTTGGCTGTCGGTTTGTCGCCGCATCACTTGTGGTCTTGCGCCAACACCAGGGAGGAGCGCACTTGTGAACGATAGGAGAATGAGTACAGACAAGCCGCTTGCTGCCATGACAAAGCTCAAAGACGAGCCAGTTGCCGCCTTTGGACGTGTGGCAGAAAAAACGGGTCGCGATATCGGGACTGAGGTAGAGACGCTCGATGATGAGGAGACCGCGCTGTGCGAAAAATCGCTGGCGTCGGTTCGTCTACGGCCAATGGCACGTAAGGTGCACCACGAAACCGACTTGGATGACAGCGATTTAGCCGATTTTCAATACTCAGAAGCCGACGATTCCATCAGCCTCTATTTGAAAGAGATTGGACGCGTGCGTCTCCTCACCGCCGAAGAGGAAGTGGATTACGCCCGCCGTATTGAGATGGGGCGCCTGGCCCGTCATGAGTATTACGATGAACCTGATGAAGCGGTGCAGCGTGAGGATCTAGTTCATGTCATGTTTGATGGCAAGCTGGCTCAAGACTGTCTCATCAAAGCGAATTCACGTCTTGTCGTCAGTGTCGCCAAGAAATACATTGGCCGCGGCGTACCCTTCTTGGATCTGATCCAAGAAGGCAACATTGGCCTCATTCGTGCGGTCAAGAAATTCGATCACCGGCTCGGCTACAAATTCTCCACCTACGCCACCTGGTGGATTCGGCAAGCCGTGACACGCGCCATTGCCGATCAGGGGCGCACCATTCGCGTCCCCGTGCACATGTACGAACAAATCAATCGCGTTACGCGCGCGACGCGCGACCTGGCGCAGCAGTTGGGCCGCGATCCCACCATGGAAGAAGTTGCCGTCGCGCTTGAAATGTCGCCAGACAAGGTAAAGCAAGTGATGCAGGTGGCCGAGCGTCCCCTAAGCTTGGAGATGACGATCCATGAAGAGGATGACGCGTCACTCACCGATTTCATCGAGGATGACGAGGTGGCGTCGCCTGCGTTCACTGCCTCGCGCCAGCAGTTGCGCGATGTCCTCAACGAGGTGTTGGACACCCTGTCGCCGCGCGAGGTGCGCATCTTGCAATTGCGCTTTGGCCTGGTGGACGGCTACAACTACACGCTCGAAGAAGTAGGGCGCAAGTTCGGCGTGACGCGGGAACGCGTACGGCAGATCGAATCGCAGGCTTTGGGGCGCTTACGCCACCCCAGCCGCAGCCGCAAATTGCGCGACTATCTGTAACGATCACCAATCCGTGGGGATATGAACTAAAAGCCGGAGCGCGCTGACTGCGCTCCGGCTTTGGCGCGCTCGTTGTACTTAGCATAAGCAGATAACTTGATTTTTTGCGTTGTATGGTGTAAACTATGGATGCTAATCAAGCATTTCTGTAAGGTTTTGTACTTTTTGCACGATTGATCGTATCGTCAATGCCTAAACAACCTGTCAGCCACGACAACCGACATAAGGCACTGGACACAACCGTCTCAAACCTTACAAAACGCTATGGCGAGGGCGCGGTGATGCTCTTGGGGGCATCCGCGCAGCAGGTGGCTGTTATTCCCACCGGATCGTTAGCTCTCGATATGGCGCTTGGCGTCGGAGGCGTGCCACGCGGGCGGATCACCGAAATCTACGGGCCGGAATCATCTGGCAAAACAACGATCTGCCAGCATATCATCGCCCAAGCACAGCGCCGAGGTGGCATCTGCGCCTACATTGACGCAGAACACGCGCTAGATCCGATCTACGCGGCGCGTTGCGGCGTGGACCTGAATAACCTGTATGTGTCTCAACCCGACACAGGCGAGCAGGCGCTTGAAATTGCCGAGGCGCTCATTCGCTCTAGCGCGCTCGATGTGGTGGTGGTTGATTCTGTGGCGGCCCTGGTCCCCCGCGCCGAGATCGAAGGCGACATGGGTGATAGCCACGTTGGTCTGCAGGCCAGACTGATGAGCCAGGCGTTGCGTAAGCTCACCAGCGCCATTAAGCAGTCCAACACGGTGATGATCTTCACCAACCAACTGCGTCAAAAGATCGGCGTGATGTTCGGCAACCCAGAAACCACCACGGGTGGGATGGCGTTGAAGTTCTACGCCTCACTGCGCTTGGATGTGCGGCGCATCGAGACCATCAAGCTCGGCAATGAGATGGTGGGTAATCGAACTCGCGTCACGGTGAAGAAGAACAAGGTTGCGCCGCCGTTTCGCGTAGCTGAGTTCGACATCATGTTCAACGAAGGAATTTCGCGCGAAGGAGACATCCTCGATTTGGGCGTCTCCACGGGCGTGGTGGAAAAGCGCGGCAGCTTCTACCTGTTCGGCGATGCCAAACTCGGTCAAGGTCGCGAGAACTGCAAACAATTCTTGCGCGAAAACACCGTCCTGGCCGACGCCATTGACCACCAGATTCGGATGGCCGCTGGTCTGGTCGCATCAGCCAAACAGACATAGGCCCGCAGTGGCCTGACTGTCCGCCTCCGCCGCTCCACAGCTTGGTATCCAGCCGTGATGACCGTCATCTCCGGCTGGTCGGCTCGTCAATTTTGCATGCTTTCGTCCGTATTCAGGGATTTTACGGCTTTATTATTCTTTGTTGTCCAGTCGTGCATTATTCGGATAGGCTCTGAGGGCCCTACAGGATATGATGCAACGCTTGCATAACCAACCGATCGTTCGTTGCCCGCAAAGCCGGCGATCCCTGTTGCTTGAGTGCGTTTGAAAACACATTCGGCCCCATGAGCTTGCGCGTGGGCTTTACGCCTTTGCCAGGTTTGGCCTTTTTGTTTTTGACCGGCCTCAGATGAGAGATGTCGATCGGCGTAGCCATAGCTGTGGATATCCACAGCTATTTTTGTTGGCGCAAAGGTTAGGCTGTCATGCAAGCAAAGACGATTACGGCCCTGGTTTTCCAGAAAACAGCGCGTGATCGCGTCAATGTCTTTCTCGACGAGGTGTACGCATTCGGACTGGCTGCCATCCTGGCCGCGCCCCTGCGTATCGGGCAGAGGCTGAGCGAGCAGGAAATTGACGCCCTGCGTGCGGCTGACCTGGAAGAGCACGCGTGGAATATGGCGCTGAAGTTCCTGAGTTTTCGTCCGCGCAGCGAAGTCGAAATACGCCGTTACCTGGCGGGCAAAGGACTGGATGCCGCAGCCACAGACCAGATTATCGAACGCCTGGCTCGGCTAGGATATGTAGACGATCAGGCTTTTGCCCGGGCCTGGGTTGCCAGTCGCAGCTTGTTGCGACCGAAAGGGCCACGCGCGCTGCAATACGAGCTGCGCAGCAAAGGTGTGGCGCCTGATGTGATTGAGGAAGCGTTAGAAGATCTAGCCGCCGATGAAGCGGCCTACGCCGCAGTCAGCAAACCAGCCGCGCGCTGGCGTGCCCTGGAATCAAGCGCGTTCAAACAGAAGGTGCAAGCCTTCCTGGCGCGGCGAGGTTTTGATTATGGTATTATTCAAAAAACGGTTGAACGCCTGCTGGCTGAAGATGATCCCGCAGGCGCCGTTGAGCATCATCAAGAAAATCGCCACTAATGGCAGCTGTCCCCGCCAGAGGATCGGACATGCCAGAAAGGACAGATACGTATGCCACCTCCCGGAGTAATCACCCTGCTAGTGGGAATTATTCTCCTGATCATGGGTGTTGTTGTTGGTTATTTCGTTGGCTTTGATCGGCACAAGAAGAAAACCGAGGCCACGATTCAATCCGCAGAACTACGCGCCGCTCAGATTATCAGCGAGGCTGAGGCCCAAGGCAAGGAACTTGTTCTCAAAGGAAAAGACGAAACGATTCAGCTGCGCGAAGAAACAGAAAAGGAGATGGATCGCCGCCGCCGCGATTTGCAACGCCTTGAAGAGCGCGTAGACAAACGCCAGGAACAATTGGACCGGCGCAGCGAGCAGGTGGAGCAGCGCGAGAAACGACTCAATCAGCGCCAGAGCACGGTTGACAAACGCTTCAAAGACCTGGAAAAGATGGAAAGCCAGCACATAGCTGAGCTGGAGCGAATCTCCGCGCTGACGCAAGAAGAAGCCAAGCAGATTCTGCTCAAGAGCGTCGAACAGGACACGCGCCAGGACATGGCCAAGGTCATTCGCGCGGTCGAGGCCGAAGCAACAGAAGAGGCCGAGCGTCGCGCGCGCCGCGTCATCATCATGGCGATGGAACGCCTGGCATCAGACCAGGTATCAGAGTCAACCGTTTCGGCCGTTGCCCTGCCCACCGACGAAATGAAGGGCCGCATCATTGGCCGTCAAGGCCGCAACATCCGCGCGATTGAGGCCGCCACGGGGGTTGACCTGGTGGTAGACGATACGCCAGAAGCGATTATCATTTCCAGCTTCGACCCGGTGCGCCGCGAGGTGGCCCGACTGGCCTTGACCAAACTCGTGCAAGATGGGCGGATTCATCCCACGCGCATTGAGAAGGAAGTGGAAAAAGCGCGCGAAGAGGTTGAGCGCGCGATGCGTGAAGCCGGCGATCAAGCCGCGATTGAGACGGGATTGCAGGGGCTGCACCCAGAAATTCTCAAGCTGGTGGGGAGACTGAAGTTCCGCACCAGTTACGGACAGAATCAGTATTACCACGCCATCGAAACCTCGCATTTGGCGGGTATGATCGCGACAGAGTTGGGCGCGGACGTCAAAGTCGCCAAGATGGGCGGTCTCCTACACGACTTG
>CAZEPA010000183.1:0-7922 GCA_964513955.1 uncultured Anaerolineae bacterium
GATGCAGCTCGCGATCGGCTACGAAGCAGCCCTGCAAACGCGCCAGGTTGGGCGAGGTCGGATCCATGAAGAGCATGTCGCCGCGGCCCAACAGGCGTTCTGCGCCCGGTTGATCGAGAATGACGCGCGAGTCAATCTGGCTGGTGACGGCAAAAGCGATGCGGGCCGGGAAATTGGCCTTGATGAGGCCGGTCACGACATCCACGCTGGGACGCTGCGTTGCCAAGATCAAATGGATGCCGGTGGCGCGGGCCATCTGCGCCAGGCGACAGATGTAGCGCTCGACTTCGTCCGGCGCGGCCATCATCAGATCGGCTAATTCGTCAATGATGATGACGATGAAAGGCAAGACGGGCTGGCCTTTGGCCGCCAGTTTCTCGTTGAAACTCTCGATGTTGCGCGCACCCAGTTGGCTGAACATCTTGTAGCGGCGATCCATCTCACGCGTGGCCCAGGCCAAGATCGGCACGACGCGATCCACCTCGGTCACGACCGGCGCAATCAGGTGTGGAATTCCGTTGTAGGTGGTCAATTCCACCATCTTGGGGTCCACCATCAGCAGGCGCAGGGTGTCGGGCGTATGGTTGAAAAGCAGGCTGGCAATGATTGTGTTGACGCAGACCGACTTGCCGGACCCGGTGGCGCCGGCGATGAGCAAATGCGGCATCTTTGCCAGGTCGCCAATGGCTGGCTGCCCGGAAACATCCTGCCCCAGGGGCAGTTTGAGCCGCGATTTGATATTGAGGTAGGCTTCCGACTCCATGACGCTGCGCAGGGTGACCAACGCTGTCTGACGGTTCGGCACTTCCAGGCCCACGATGGACCGTCCGGGCACGGGCGCTTCGATGCGAATGGGCGATGCTTCGAGCGCCAGCGCGAGGTCGTTCGAGAGCGCCTGAATGCGGGCCACCTTGATTTTGACGTCTTTTTCAACCGATTTGTCCAGCGTGGCTGCCAACAACTCAACGATCTGCGTCTCCACTTGATCGGGCGAAGGTTGTTC
Organism: uncultured Anaerolineae bacterium; assembly: GCA_964513955.1. Classification (GTDB taxonomy): domain Bacteria; phylum Chloroflexota; class Anaerolineae; order SSC4; family Amarolineaceae; genus Amarolinea. Next base: position 1,004 of record CAZEPA010000183.1, read on the forward strand.
CTGGCCCAACCGCGTCAGGCGCGTGCGGGCTTCCGTTTCCCACTGCAGGCGCTCGCCACGGGGGAGGCCGCGCAGGCGCTGAACGGCCTCCTGCTGCAATTCAGTCTCGCTCTTGCGGTAGCGCTTCTTGACAAAGTCTGGCCGCAGGCCAAACTGGGTGACGGCCGGACCGCGATTGACCTCCACCACCGTCACCGGAACGCCGAACGCCCGCAGCGTATCTTCGATCAAGCGGGCGCGGCGCGCCAGGTCTTCCACACTAAGCTCCTGGTCTATCGCTTCATCCAGGATGTCTTCGATGAACGGCAACTGCCAGGAAAGCGTGGCGCCGCTGAAGGACGGAATCGGCGCGCCGACTCGCGGCGCCGTACTCCGGCCGCCGCCTGTTTGCACCGCGCCAGGGACAGAGGCCGCCGCAGCTCCGCCGCGATAGGCAGATGCGCCGGAAACCGGCAGGCTGCCGATGACACGCGGCTCCAACACGTCGGCGTGATCATCGGCGGCGGGTTGGCGCCAGGCGCCCAACCAGGTGCGGGCGCGCTGCCAGATCGAGGGCGGCTGCGGTTCTGCGTCTGCAATGTCAGTGATGAACGGTGGATTGACGAGCAGCGGCTGTGTTCCCGCACCCAGGTCATCGGTTGACAGCGGTTCACCGCGCAAATAGGCCAGCCCGCGGCGCGTCCGATCCAGCCCGACCAGGGTCAGCAACCCGATCCCGGTCAGCAGCAGAATGATGAGAGCGGCGCCGACGGGACCAATGCCGTTGATGAGCAGGTCGCTCAGGCTAAAGCCGAGGCGGCCGCCCCCGCCGCCCTGTTCAGCCAGCAGTTCGGGATCGGCCGAATTTGCCAGCAGATGCGCCAGCACTTCGAAGACCACGAAGAGCAGACCCAGGCCGACCAGGCGCGGCAGGGCCGGCGCGCGATGGCTGGCAAGGCGGCGCAGGAGCAGCCAGAGGCCCACAATGCCGAACAGAAGCGGCGTCAACCAGACGCCAACGCCGAAGCCGCGACGCAGGCCCTGAATCCAGCCTTCGGTCAAGGTGCCGCGTGGCGAAATCAGGCTGAAGAAGGTAATGAGAGCCGCAGCCAACAAGATAACGCCGACGGTGTCGTTTCGCACCATGAATTCGAGGAAACGGTCCATCTGCTCACCGAGGTTGGGGCCAGACGGTTCCTCTTTCGCTGACCGACTGCGCGCCCCCGTGCCCCCGCGCGGCGCCCGCGGCTTACTCGAACCTGCCGCCCTGGCTTTGCGGCCGTCCTTATGATTTCCACTGCTCTTTTTGCTTGCTGCCTTGGCCATCCCGTGTCACCCTAACTAGTTAGTGCAAAGTGCAAAACACAAAGCGCAAAATGCCTGCCACCCGCGCCGCCGCCTGAGCTGACCGCGATCTCTGGTCTCTGATCTCTGATCTCCGGTCTCTGATCTCCGGTCTCTCTTCTACACCTCAACGACCAATGGCAAAATCATCGGTCGGCGTCGCGTTTGCTGATACAGAAAATCGGCCAGCACTTCCTTGATGCGGTTGGTAATCGTCCCGTGAGGCGCGCTGTGCGCCACCGCCGTCCACACGCGATCGCGCGCCTGGTTCAGCAAGTCCTCGCGGTCGTTCACGCTGACAAAGCCGCGGGTCAGGATCTCAGGCGCCGCCACGACTTCACCATTTGAATCCACGGCGACGATGGCAACCACAAATCCGTCCTGGGAGAGATGATGGCGGTCGCGCAGCACCACTTCGCTGACCTCGCCCACGGTCACGCCATCAACCAGCACATGTCCTTCGGTCACCCGCTCACCCACGGTTATCTGCTCAGTCTCCACCAGCAGCACCTGGCCGCTTTCGATGACCTGCACCTGTTCCGCCGTCATTCCCATTTCCAGCGCCAGGCGCGCATGAAGCACCAGGTGTCGGTACTCGCCGTGAATCGGTACGAAAAAGCGCGGCCACGTCAGGCTGAAGAGCAGCTTGTAGTCCTCTTGGCTGCCATGTCCCGAAACGTGCACATCGCCCAGGTCCGAATAGTGTACATCGGCGCCCAGGCGGAAGAGGTTGTTGATGGTTCGGTTGACCAGCACCTCGTTGCCGGGGATGGGCGTGGCGGAGATGATGACCATGTCGCCGGGGCGAATCTTCAGATGGCGGTGCTCTTCCATCGCCATGCGCACCAACGCCGAGGTTGGTTCGCCCTGGCTGCCGGTGCAGACCACGGCGACTTGATCGGCTGGCAGGTTGTTGATCTGGTCTGTGGTCAGCAAGTCCTCAGCCGTGGCATCGAGATAACCCAACTGCGACGCCATCTTGACGTTGCTGACCATGCTGCGCCCAACCGTACCCACGCGGCGGTTATAGCGCCGCGCGGTGGTAATCACCTGCTGCACGCGCGAGATATTAGACGCAAAAGTCGCCACGATCACACGACCCGTAGCCTGACTGAACAGCCGATCAAAGGCGATGCCCACCTCGCGCTCCGACGGCGTAAATCCCGGACGTTCTGCGTTCGTCGAATCGCTCAGCAGCAAGAGTACGCCGCGATCGCCCAGTTCACTCAGCTTGGCAAAGTCAGTGAGCTTGCCATCCACCGGATGGGCATCGAATTTGTAGTCGGTCACATGCACCACCAGGCCTACCGGCGTCGTGATCGCCAGGCCGACGGCGTCGGGAATGCTGTGACAAACGTGAAAGAACTCCACCTTGAACGGCCCCAACTCCAGCACGTCTTTGGTGTCAATGGTGTGCATCTCCGTTCCACTGATGCGCGCTTCTTTGAGCTTGACCTCTACCAGGCCGCGCGTCAGGCGCGTGGCGTAGACCGGCGCCGGCAGATCTGGCAGGATGTAGGGCAGCGCGCCGATGTGATCTTCGTGGCCGTGCGTCAAAATGATGGCACGCACCCGATCTTTGCGTTCGACCAGGTATTCAATATCAGGAATGACCACATCCACGCCCAACATATCGCTTTCGGGGAACATGAGTCCAGCATCAATGACCAGGATATCTTGATTGTATTCGAGGGCCAGCATGTTTTTGCCAATTTCGCCCACGCCGCCCAGCGGGATCACCCGCAGTATTTCAGATTCCACTCTCGTATCTCCATTTTCGATTTTCGATCTTCTATCTTCAATTCTTGATTAAGTCTGCTAAACGCGCGACATCCGCCTGGAAAGCCTGGCGCCATTCTGGGCGCCGCAAGGCCGCTGCTGGATGCAGCAACGGATAGATCAGCCGGCCGCTCACGGACTGCAGCTGACCATGCACGCGCGAAATGGATGCCTGCGGTACAAATCGCCCCAGGGAGAAGCGCCCCAACGTGACGATGATCTTCGGGTCAACCAGCTCGATCTGCAAGTCCAGGTAAGTTTGGCTGCACATCAGAATCTCGTCAGGCAGCGGATCACGGTTGTCTGGCGGACGACACTTCACAAGATTCGTGATGAAGACATCCTGGCGTTGTAAACCGATCGTCGCCAGTGTTTCCAGCATGAACTGACCAGAAGCGCCGACAAAGGGCCGGCCCTGCAGATCCTCCTGTGCGCCCGGCCCCTCGCCAATCAACATGATGCGCGCGTGCTCCGGGCCTTCGCCGGGCACCGCATGGGTCCGCCTCCGGCACAGGTCGCACAGGGTGCAGTTCAGGATGCGGCGGGCCACCGACTCTAATTCCGACATAAATCCTCTTAATGCCAGCGCGTGCAAATATCCTTTTCAGGTCAGTCACCCGTGCGCGGGGCGCACAGCCGTGGATGCAAACAGGCAATCCTGACGATCCGTGTTCATCCGCGGCCAATTTTCAGGTGGCTTATTGCAAATATCCGTGGGCGCGCAGCCAGTCGAACGCCTCCTGAATGACCTGGCGCAGCGGCGTCTGGGGCAGGCCCAACTCACGGATGGCCTTCGACGGGTCGAAGTAAAACGGCTCGGCGCCGAGGCGGATCAAATCTCCTGTCACCGGCAGCGGCCAGGGCGATACCCAATTCGCCAGGCCCACAACGGCTGCCAGCGGCCTCACACTGGCGCGGGGCAGAACCAGGGTCGGCGCAGGCACACCAATCACGTCGCCGATCAAGCGCGCAAACTCCGGCACACTCAGGTTTTGGCCGCCCAACAGGTAACGCTCGCCGCTTTGGCCGCGCGCCGCAGCCAGGAGGTGACCTGCCGCCACGTCGGCCACGCCGATCGCATTGACTCCGCCCGGCAGCACAAAGGGTAACTGGCGTTTGTAGACGCCGACAATTAGGCTGACTGAGCCGAGGTTGACATCGCGCGGTCCCAGGATCACCGTAGGGTTGACGATGACGGCCGATAAACCCTGCGCCACATAGTCCTGGACGACCAATTCGGCCAAATGCTTGCTGTAGCCATAAGGGAAACGATCGGGAGAGACGTTCCAGGTTTGCGACTCCGTGGCTGGGCGTCCGATCGGTGGAAACCCCAGTGCGGCGGCCGATGAGGTGTGCACCACGCGCGGTACGCCGGAGGCGAGCGCAGCCGCCATCACATGACGTGTCCCCTCGACGTTTACCTGGAACATCCGTGCGCGGCTGCTGCGCCAATAATCGGCCACGCCTGCGGCATGGAAAACCACCTCGCAGCCCTCCATGGCCCTCTGCACCGAATCTTGGTCGAGCACATCGCCCAGCGCGGATTCATAGGTTAGCCCATCCAGCGCGGTCAGTCGGGAAGAGGGGCGATGCAAAACGCGCACCTGCCAGCCGGCTTCTGTCAGCGCGGCCGTCAGGTTTGCGCCCACGAAACCCGTTGCGCCGGTTACCAGCGCCAATTTCACCATGGCAACCTACCTAAATAAGCCCCATCTCCTTGCCGACATGGGCAAACGTCTCGATCACACGATCCAACTGGTCATTGTTGTGCGTTGCCATGTAGCTGGTGCGCAGAAGCGATAAATTAGGCGGCACCGCGGGCGGCAAAACGGGATTGACGAAGACGCCAGCATCGAACATCGCCTTCCACGTGTGAATCGTTTTCATGTCATCGCCGATGATGACCGGTACGATCGGCGTTTGACTCTGACCCGTGTTGAAGCCGAGGCTTGCAAGCCCCTGGCGCACGCGCGTCGCGTTCTGAATGACACGATGGCAGCGTTCCGGCTCCTCGCGTATGATCCTCAAGGCGGCCAACGCCGCGGCCGTATTGGACGGGGGCATCGAGGCGCTGAAGATAAAGGGGCGCGCGGCGTGTTTGATGTAGAAGATGACCTCTTCGTCGCCGGCAATAAAACCGCCGAGTGAGGCGAAGGCTTTGCTGAAGGTGCACATGATCAGGTCAACGCCCTCTGTCACCCCGAAGTGGGCCGCAGTGCCGCGGCCGTCGGCCAGGATGCCAATGGAATGGGCATCGTCCACCATCAGACGAGCATTGTAACGCTGACAGACCGGTACATACTCCGGCAGCGGCGCAATATCGCCTCCCATGCTGAAGACGCCATCCACCACAACGAGCTTGCCGCGATCGGCGGGTAGACTGGCCAGCACACGCGCCAGGTCGCGCGGGTCATTATGCTTGAATCGCTTCATTTCGCCCAGGGCCAAACGGCAGCCGTCCACAATGCTGGCATGATCATCGCGGTCAACCACCACGTAATCATCACGGCCCACCAGCGCGGAAATAGTGCCCAAGTTGACCTGAAAACCGGTGCTGAAAACCAGGGCTGCTTCTTTACCCACGAAGGCAGCCAGTTCGTGCTCCAGCTGTTCGTGCATATCCAGGCTGCCGTTAAGGAATCGCGAGCCTGTGCAGCTCGTGCCAAAACGCTTGGTTGCTTCCAGCGACGCTTCCTTCACGCGTGGATCGGTGGTCAGGCCCAGGTAATTATTCGAGCCAGCCATGATCAACCGATGACCATGATACTCGACTTCTGTCCCATCATTTTCTGAAAGCGGCAAGAAATAGGGATAGTAGCCCAGCGCCATCGCCTGGCGAGCCTCTACAAAGGCGCCTGCGCATTTGGCGAAAATGTCCTTGCCTTGTCGTTCTACTGCGGAGTTATCTTGTTCAGCAACGGCGTCGTTGCTGCTTTTAGGTTCAGATACAATGGCTACCCTCGACATGCGTTCCTCCAGTCAGCTATAAATTGGCAAATGGGGCAAAGGTTCCAGACGGGCAGATTATACCACGAAATACCCGCTTCAACAATAGATGGCTGCAATCTGGCAGCCGTAAGGCCAAGATAGCGTCTTCAGGCCACCGTGTGGTATAATCGGCCCGCGGCTGCCGGTCAGTGCCTGACGTCAGTCAAGAACAATCGTTGAGTCATAGGTCAGATGACCGTTCTACCATCTGCGTTTGTCACGTATGTACATTGATCGCCGCCGGCGCAAGCGCCGTTCGCCTTTACTGTTCGTGGTTGGCCTGATTCTTTTGGTCGGCGCGGCCTACGCGATCAATCAACAGGCCAGCTTGATTGACCTGCGCAACCCGCTGGTGCCGCGCGAGCCAACCCCCACGCCAACTCGCAGCGCCCTGTCTTACTTGGCCGACGCCGAATCGCTGTATGCCAACGGACAAATTGTGGAAGCCAGCGCAGCGTATGCGGAAGTCGCGGCGTTAGAACCAGACAACGACGAGGCGCTGCGCTGGCAGGCGAAACTGGAAGCCCTGCGCGGCCACGCGACCAAGGCCGTCATCCTGGCCCAAAAAGCGGTGGACTTGAACCCACAAAGCGCCCAGAACCTGGCCGTGCTGAGCATGGCGCAAGACTGGAATAAGCAGTATGATGAAGCGCTGCAAACGGCCCTGGAGGCGCTGGACAACGACCCTAATTTGGCCGAAGCCCATGCGTACCTGGCTGAGATCTACATTGATAAGGGCATTTGGGCGTTGGCGCTAGAGGCCGCACAGACCGCAGTGAAGCTCGACGAGAAGAGCATCGAAGGCTGGCGCAATCTCGGCTATGTGCTC
>CAZEPA010000184.1:0-7918 GCA_964513955.1 uncultured Anaerolineae bacterium
CCTGATCCAGCATGATCAGGTCGCTGATGGGGTAATGCTTCTGCTTGCGCCGCTTCGGCTCGACGAATTGGCTTAGCCCGGGGCCGTACTTGAAGGTCTGATCCTGCAATGGACATTCGCCGCCCTTGTCGCAGATGGGGCAGTCAAGCGGATGATTGGTCAGGATGAAGGCCAGCGTCGCTTCTTGCGTTTCCTTGACCAGCTTCGTATCGGTCTTGACGATCATTCCCTCGGCTACAGGCACGGTGCAGCCCGTTTGCAATCGCTGGCCGCGCGCATCGCCAATCTCGCACAGGCACATGCGGCACGCGCCCAACGGGTCGAGCCGCGAGTGCGAGCAGAAGACCGGAATCTCGACGCCGATTGTCTTGGCCGCATCCACCACGAGCGTGCCTGCGGGCACAGAGACCGCTTTGCCGTCAATGGTCACGTTTACGTTTGGCATAGGTTCAATCCAACTCCGCGGGGTTCGTGGATGGCCGATAGGTGGGGCGCAGCGGCATGACAGGGCGATCCAGATCAGGGTTCTTGTCCTTGATGTACTGCTCGAACTCTGGTCGGAACTTATCCAGGTGGCTCTGCAGCCCCCACACCGCGGCGTCGCCAAAGGGACAAAAAGCGCGACCGCCAGCCACGAAGTTCGTAATCGAGCGGGCAAGGTCAAGATCGCTCAGATTGGCCTCGCCGGCCTCGATGCGGATCAAAATCTTCTCCAACCACGAGGTGCCCTCGCGGCAGGGCGTGCATTTGCCGCACGATTCTTCGCGGTAGAACGACAGCGTACGCCGGGCAATTTCCACCAGGGACTGCCCTTCGCCGATGACGATCACGCCGGCCGAGCCAAGCATCGAGCCTGCGCCCTGAATGCTTTCGTAGTCCAACGGCGTGTCGAGCTGCGCGCTGGTCAGCAATTTCATCGAAAGGCCGCCTGGCACCACGGCCTTGACAGGCCGATCGTCTGGCGTGCCGCCGCCGTAGGTGTAGATCAACTCGCGCAGCGTCGTGGCGTGCGGCAGTTCATACAGGCCCGGACGCTTGACCCAGCCGCTCAAGCAAAAGATGCGGAAACCAGTGCTCTTTTCGGTGCCAAACTGTTTGTACCAGGCCGCGCCGTTCTTGATGACATGCGGCACATTGCAGATGGTCTCCACGTTGTTGACCACGGTGGGCTTGCGATACAGGCCTTCGACGGCCGGGAAGGGCGGCTTGAGGCGCGGATGGCCGCGATCCCCTTCCAGCGAGGTCAGCAGCGCCGTCTCTTCGCCGCACTCGTAGGCGCCGGCGCCGCGATGGACGATGATGTCCAGTTCGTTCGCCGTGCCAAACAGGTTCTTGCCCAGGAAGCCCCTGGCCTTGGCCTCAGCAATCGCATCCATCAAGCGTGTATAGGCAAAGTAGTATTCGCCGCGGATGTAGATGAAGGCCTGCTTACATTCCACCGCATAGGCGGCAAGGATGATGCCTTCGATCAGTTGGTGCGGGTCATACTCCATGATCATGCGGTCTTTGAAGGTGCCCGGCTCGGACTCATCCGCGTTGACCACCAAGTAGCGCGGATAGACGCCGGCCGGCAGGAAGCCCCACTTGGTGCCGGCAGGAAAACCAGCCCCGCCGCGGCCGCGCACATTGGCCGCCTTCACCTCTTCGAGCACATCCTTGGCCGTCTTGGAAGTCAGCGCCAGCCGCGCCGTTTCATAGCCGCCGCTCTGCATGTAGACGTCAATCGTATGTGAGTCTGGCTTGTCCACATTCGCCAGCAGATAGCGCGGTTCCATGCCGCCGTGCGTATACGGGCCGGCCGGCCAACGCTCGCAGGTGTCAAAGCCGTGGCCCGAGCGGATCAGATCGAGCGCCTGCTCGATTTTTTCGGGCGCGTCAAGCTCCTCAAAATAGCGAATCTTACCGGTGGCGCGTTCTGTCGCCATGAACATCGGCGCGGTGGCGCACGCGCCCAAGCACTCCATGTGGCTCAGGGTAAACTGGTCATCGGCCGTTGTCTGGCCGTAGTCAATTCCGAGCCGATCCTTGAGCTGCGCCGCGCAGCCGTTCGCGCCGCGCAGCGCGCAGGGCACGTTGGTGCAAACCTCGATGTGATACGCGCCGACGGGATGAAGATTCAGCATCGTGTAGAAAGACGCCACTTCTTCCACTTCGGCCGGCTTCAGGTCAAAGAGTTGGGCGACATCTTCCAGCGCGGCCGCCGACAGCCAACCCACTTCGCGCTGAGCCACGTACATCGCCGGCACCAGGGCCGAACGGCCTTTGGGATAGCGAGCAATCAGGGCTAGAATCTCAGATTTTGCGTTGTCAGAAAGCATGAAACATCCTTACGTCCTGCGAAATCAGCAGCCTCGGTCAGCAGAAGTCTCACCGCTACCGATCCACGTCACCCAACACGATGTCCAATGTACCGATAGCGGCTACCAGGTCAGAAAGCAGATGCCCGCGCGCCATGGTGTCCAGCGATTGCAGATTGACAAACGACGGGCCGCGCACGTGCAGGCGGTACGGCTTGGCGCTGCCATCAGAGACGATAAAATAGCCGTGCTCGCCCTTCGAGGCCTCGATGGTCGAGTAGATCTCCATCGGCGGCACGTGAAAGCCCTCTGTCATCAGCTTGAAGTGATGAATGAGCGATTCCATGCTGCGGTCCAGCTCCGCGCGCGGCGGTAACGCCACCTTGCGGTCGGCCGTCTTCACCGGGCCATCGGGCAGATTCGCCACGGCTTGCTGTACGATGCGTAGGCTTTGGCGCATTTCCTGCATACGCACCAGGTACCGACCATAGGTGTCTCCCAGTTCTGAGGTGGGCACCTCGAAGTCGTAGTTTTCATACCCAGAGTACGGCCGCGCTTTGCGGATGTCATACTTGACGCCGCTGCCGCGCAACATGGGGCCGGTGCAGCTGAGCGCCAGCGCCTGCGCGCGGCTCAGCACGCCAATCCCTTGCGTGCGCGCCTTCCATAGCGTGCTGTCAGTCAACATCCCTTCGTAGTCATCCAAATGCTTGGGCATGAGGGCCAGGAAGTCCTTGAGCCGCGGCAAGAAGGCGGGCGGCAGGTCCTGCCAGACGCCGCCAATGCGAATATACGAGGTCGTCAAACGAGCGCCGCACACCATCTCGAACAAGTCGAGGATCATTTCGCGCTCGCGAAACGCGTACATGAGCAGCGACATGATCGTGCCTGACAAGTCAAGCACATGGGTTGCCAGCCACAGCAAGTGTGAGGCAATGCGCTGCAGCTCGGCCATTATCACGCGGATGACCTGCGCCCGCGGCGGAATCTCGATGCCAAGGATGCTCTCCACAGCCACGCAGTAGGCCAGGTTGTTCTGCATGGCCGACGCATAGTCCATGCGGTCGGTGTAGTAAACGAAATCCTTGTAGCGTTTGCTTTCGCCCGATTTCTCGAAGCCAGAGTGCAGATAGCCCACATCGGGCACAACCCGCACGACCTGCTCGCCGTCCAGTTCAACGATGAGGCGCAGGACGCCGTGCGTACTCGGGTGCTGCGGGCCCATGTTGACCACCATGTGCTTGCTGCTGTCCATGCCCGCGGGCACGATCGGCGTGATGGACTCGGCGGGCAAGATTTGGCGCCCCAGATTAGCGAATTCTGGCTCACTCCAGGTCACGGTAAAGGGCACCGGCTCACCGCCCAACGGCGCATCCTTGCGCAAGGGATAGCCCTGCCAGTTGTCCGGCAGTAAGATGCGGCGCAGGTCCGGATGCCCATCGTAACGAATGCCCAACAGGTCAAAGGCTTCGCGTTCCATCCAGTTGGCGCCTGCCCACACAGGCGTGAGGCTGGGCGCCTTGGGCGAATCACCCCCAGGCGCGGGCACGCGCAGGCGCAGCTTTTGGTTACGCGTGGAGTCATACAGGTTCCAGATCGCGGTGAAGCGTGGGTTGTGCCCCAGGTTGAGACCATCAATCGCGGTGGCGTCTGACATCAAGTCGAAGCCGTGCTCGTCGCGAAGGGCATACGCGACAGCCAGTGCCTTGTCGGCTCGCACCGTGACAGACGGATCGCCGCGAAAGGCCTCGGCGGCATCCAAAATGGCATCCCCGAAACGAGCACGTAGGGCATCCACGACAGGCATGGTTGGGATTGCAGCAGAGTCCATAAATGATTGAATCCAGTCTAGCTTGACTCACGGGCGAGTTGCCGCCGCGCAGCCTCGTGGTCAGGCGGCTGATCTTTCTGCCTGGGCCACATCAACGTTGGCGAAACGCTGCAGCTTCTCGCGTCCAATTTTCTCTTGCAGCTTGGTCAGCGCGTACAAGAGCGCTTCGGGACGCGGCGGGCAACCCGGGACATAAACATCCACCGGAATGATCTTGTCCACGCCTTGTACGATGGCGTAGTTATTGAAGGGGCCGCCGGCCGAAGCGCAGATACCCATGGCAATCACCCATTTCGGTTCAGCCATCTGGTCATACAGGCGCTTGACGACCGGGGCCATCTTGTTCGATACGCGACCCGAGACGATCATCAGGTCAGCCTGGCGCGGGGACGCGCGAAAAAGCTCAGAGCCAAAACGGGCGATATCGTGGCGAGAAATGCCGCTGGCGATCATCTCAATCGCACAGCAGGCCAGGCCAAACAGCAGCGGCCAAACGGAGTTGCTTCGACTCCAGTTGACAGCCTTTTCCAGTGTGGTCGTAATGACGGAATCTTCCGGTAGTTGGTTCTCAAGGCCCATGTGCTATTTCCAGTCCAGGGCGCCTTTGCGCCACGCGTAGACATATCCCACCAAGAGGAGCAGCAAAAAAACGCCCATTTCGATCAGACCGAACAGCTTGAGCTGGCCCAGAAGGACAGCCCAGGGGTAGAGGAAGATGACTTCGATATCAAAGAGAATGAAGAGCACCGCGACGACATAATACTGCACGGGGAAGCGCCGATGTGCGTCATGAAACGGGATCATGCCCGATTCAACAGGCGCAAGTTTCGTCTTCGTTGGGCGCTTCGGGCCAAGCACCGATGGAATAACGATAGCAATAGCTGAAAAAACGCCAGCGAGAAGAAAAAGAACTAAGAGTGGAATGTAGTCTAACGACACGCGGCCTCCCAGATTCGATTGCTGAACGCCATGCGCCAGACGCTATACAAAACATCACCCCACACGTGGTGTGAGGTGACGATTATGACACCTTGCGAGTGTCAAAATAACATCGTGCCTTTTGTCACGACCGTGATTGTAGCATGATTCCGAATACTTGTCAATCTGCTTGGCGTCCAAGCACCCACGAAACAGCGCGCTGAAGGCTCGAACGACGCGGAGCCGCGGCTCAGCGGTGCCTAAAGCCCGACCGACGTGGCAACCTGGTGCAGCACGGTCGCTGAATGCTGCAGAGCGATCAGCTCATCCGGACTGAGGTCGGGCAACAGCACGCCCTCAACGCCGCCGTGGTCCACGATGCTTGGCAAGCTCAGACAGATGTCTTGCATTCCAAACTGGCCGGTCATGAGGGTGGACACGGTCAGAATGGTATTTTGATCCCGCAAGATGGACTCAACGATGTGCCGAATGCCGAGACCGATGGCGTAGTACGTGGCGCCTTTGCGGGCAATGATTTCGTAGGCTGCGCGGCGCACCTGCATTCCAATGTCGTCACACAAGGACGCATTGTACACGATGCCTCGCTGATGGCAGAATTCCTGCACGGGCAGCCCGGCTACGGTGGCCCGGCTCCAGACAACCACTTCGCTGTCGCCATGCTCGCCGATGACATAGCCATGGACACTGCGGGGATCTACGTTCAGCCGATGGCCCAAGAGGGCGCGCAGCCGCGCCGTATCCAGCACCGTGCCAGAGCCAATCACCCGGCTGGCGGGCAGCCCCGACAGCTTGAGACTGACGTAGGTTAGGATGTCAACCGGGTTGGAGACAATGAGCAGGATGGCTTCGGGGGCGGCGGCCACGATCTGGGGAATCATTTGACCAAAAATATCGGCGTTGCGCTTGACCAGATCGAGCCGAGTTTCGCCGGGTCTCTGTGCGGAGCCGGCCGTGATGACAATAATGCTGGCGCCGGCGCAATCGGGGTAGCTGCCCGCGCGCACAGTCACCGGCCGCACGAAGGGTGAACCGTGCATCAGATCCATGGCCTCGCCTTCCGCCTTGGCCTCATTTACGTCTATCAACACAATCTCCGCGGCCACGCCACCGATCATCAGGGCATAGGCCGCGCTCGCGCCCACGGCGCCCGCGCCAACAATGACAATTTTCATCGCTTCTGGATCCTCCTTGGATCATCTGGTCGGTCTCGGATTCTCGATCCGGGCCATCGTGAACATGCTGCTCACCTGATTCGCATCATCCATGATCGCACCGTCATCCCGGCTGAGCTTACCTTGCGTCAGGCTGACACCGCGGGCAGGCAGTCGGCGTGGGCATGAAGGTTCCAATGCTCGCAGGCGCAGGTGGAACCGGCGCGGCCAGGCGGTAGGTGTCAATCACCGCGCCGCGGCGGGCGATGAACTGAAATGTGATCTGTGCGTCCGTGGCCTCAACCAGCATGGCCCCAAAATCACGGTTGTAGCGCACCGCGCTGCCGGCAATCGGAGCGCCGAAAGCATAGATCGAATGGCCGCCCAAACCATTGACAAAATAAACGGCGCCATCGCGTAGGATGCGCTCATAGGTATGGTCGTGCCCGGCCAAAACAGCCGTGGCTCCCCACGTCGCGAAAGGCCACTGGAGCGTCGCGTTCGAACCATGCGCGGCCGACGAGAAGGGCGCATGATGAAAATAGACCAGCTTCCAGGGCGCCGTCGCGTTAGCCAGCGCCTGCTGCAGCCAGCGCCCCTGCTTGGACTTGGCCGTGATACCGTCTGTCTCCCTTGAATCGCTGTCGAGCGCAAAGAGATGCACGGGGCCGCGTCGAAAATCATAGTAGCGCTCGTTGCCAGGCAGCGTGAAATAGTCGAAATAGGGCTGAGCGCGGGAAGTCATCCAATCGTGATTGCCCAGCGTGGGAAAGAATCGGTTTTCGTTGGCGCCCGCGCCATAACGGCCAGCGTACGGAAAAATGAAATCCTGATAGTATTGACCGACATGAGCATCCATGGCCGCGGCGGCGCCAATCGGGTAGTTATTGTCGCCAACGGTCAGAATAAAATCGGGGTTCCAACCATGCACCAGGGCAGCGACGTCGGCTTCTGGCTTGCCGCCGCCGCCGTAATCGCCAATCACCGCGAACCGGGTGACGCCGGGCTGCGGAGGCGCCAATGGAGTTGGCGCGGCTTGCGCGGGGAGTGCATCAAGCGCCAAGTGCGCGGCTTGCGCGCGCTCACCGGCCAGCAGCAGCCAACGCACGGATAGGAATAGAATGAGGCCAAACAATAGCACGAAAACAATGCGATGAACTCGGCTTCCTGGCGCCTGTGGTATCACCACGAGCTGATTCCTCCTGGAGCAGATTGTATCACGTCGCCCTTTTCAACGCCAATAACAGCGGACTTGGCGCGCCCGAAAAGAGTGCGCTTGCTGCCCGTCAGATTCCGCGCGGTACACCGGCGGCGGCCGCGATTGTACGGCCAACCAACGAGCTGGCCTCAGTTAATTTTCTCTTGCCAGCCGCGAGAGTATAATCACAAGAACGCCCATCGTACCCATGACGGGCTAAGCTAATATGAGGAAAGGAGCCGCAGAGACACTCTGACCGTGCAAGGCAGGATGTCGTGCAAGAACAAGAGATGGATATTCGTGTGAGGGACGTGAACCTGGGCGGTGGAGGATGGGACGAGATTGCAGTCGATTTGCTTGTCATCAGCCTGTTCGAAGGCCAATCAGCTAAAGAGGCGGGTTTCGGTACGCTTGATGCGGCCTTGGGCGGTATGATCGAACAAGTCATCCGCACTGGGGACTTCAAAGGCGAGGCGCTCAAAACGCGCCTGCTGTACACACA
>CAZEPA010000185.1:0-7912 GCA_964513955.1 uncultured Anaerolineae bacterium
TGTCATGCGCTGGCCGCCGGTTATGAGTTCCGCAACGCCTATGACTATCAACGCATGTGGGATGCATTCGACAAAGCCTTGGGCCTGGAGAGACTGAAGGTTTTTCACCTCAACGACTCCAAGAAGGACCTGGGAAGCCGGGTGGACCGCCATACGCATATCGGTGAGGGTTTTTTGGGGTTGACGCCATTTCGCCTGCTGCTGAACGATCCCCGCTTTCACGCGCTGCCGATGATCCTGGAAACGCCCAAAGAAGAAGATATGGCGGATGATGTCATGAACCTGGCGCGGCTGCGCGAACTGATCGAACGCTAGGCAAGCGCAGCGCCGGCAGCATTTCCAGTACGGCGCCGTCCTAGGCTGCCGCCGCATTCCGCCATTCGCTCGGCGCGGCTACACTGTCCAGCAGGGCGCGGCGCTTGAAGGCTATTTCCACCAGGGCCAGCGCGTTGCGCTGCGCATCCCACACATCCACGGCTGGGTATTCGTCAGCAATGAGCGTCAGGCGCAGGTATTCATCAGTCCAGGTCACGCTGACGTCGTCTACGGTGGCGTTACGGCCGCGCTCCAGGTATTCGGCCAGGCGCAGAATGGCAGAGAGGCGAGTCAGCAGCACATCGTCGCCCTCCTTGAGCAAGGGCGCAAACTCCAACAGCTCCGGCCGGCCCTTACGATGAAAACGGGTCAATAGCGCAATCAGTGCGGTCTCGCGGGCACTGAAACCAGGTAAGCCAGCGTTGACGATCAGCGTTTGCGAATGTTTGTGATGATCGTGGTAACTGATGATGGTGCCGATGTCGTGCAGCACGGACGCTGCGTCCAGCAGTTCGCGCTCGGCCATGCCATAGCCATGCAGCGGCGCCAACTGTTCAAAGATGCGCCGCGCCAGGTAACGGACATGGTTGGCGTGCGCCTTTTGGTAATGGTAGGTGCGCGCCATGTTGAGCACGCTGAAGCGCCGCACGTCTGGAATCACGGGGTAAGAGAAATGCTGCCAGAAGTGCTCGAAGAAAACCCCTTCACGCAAACCATTGACCGAAACCGTCAGTTCGTTGGCCTTGAGGCGTTCCATGATCGCGCGGATGACCAGCGCGCCCGGCAGAATGATGTCTGCGCGGTCTGTGCGCAGGCCAGGTATCGCCTGGCGCTCCGACAGGGGCAGCGTGCGCAGCAGTTCAATCGTCTGCTCGAGCGACGCGCGGCGCAGGGTAAACCCATGCAGCGTGTTGAGCGGATACACCTGGCGCGCGGCTTCGATCTTGGCTAAGTTGCGGATCGCGCCGCCCAGGCCGATCAACGGCCCGCTCTTCTTGCCCAGCCAGTTCACGCTGTCCAACTGACGCCCGATCTCGCCTTGCAGCGCCTCGAATTCAGCCGGCTTGATGGGGTCGTTCTTGATGAACCCTTCGGTCAGCGCCAAGGTGCCGAGCGTCAGTGAGACGCCCACGGCAAAGCGGCGATCGCGCACCTCGCTGATCTGCGCGCTGCCGCCGCCAATGTCCACCACGATGCCCTGGGTGAGCGCCACTTCGTTGAGCGCGCCCAGCACGCCGTAGGTGGCCTCCTGCTCGCCGCTGAGGATGCGCAGGTTTAGTCCTACGTCGCGACGCACCTGTTCGATGAAGGCAGGCCCATTGGCCGCCTCACGCACGGCGCTGGTGGCCGTGGGCAGGATGATGTCTACGTGCGTGCTGTCGCAAAAACGCTTGAAGAGCCGCAGCGTGACCAGCGCACGTTCGATGGCCTCCTGACTCAGCCCGCGCTTGTTCATGCCCTGGCGCAGCCGCACCACCTCTCGAATCTCGTCTTCCTGGTGATATGAAAAACCGGGCACCGCATTCATCACGACCAGGCGGGCCGTGTTGGAGCCGAGATCAATGATCGCCATGCGTTGCGATTGGATTGTCTTCATATGTCTTTCTTCTTGGCAGTCTTTGCGACGTTGCGTAAACAGATGGCTCTGGCGCGCCCCAGTCAGGCGGCGGTCATAGAATGGTTTCTGCGGCCTGGGTCAGACCGAAAACGGTCACCCCAGCCACTTCGCGCAAGACGTAGAACATCTCAGTCACGGGCCGGCGAGAGATCGGCGACGTGCGCGTGGGTGAAGCGGATGGCTCTAGCCCCAGGCCCCGGGCCATCAATTTCAGCCGCGTCATATGAAATGGATCGCTGACCAGGACGATGCGGCGCCAGCCGCGCGCCTGGAGCAGGGCGGCGACATTTTGCAGGCTCTCCCACGAGCTGGCGCCATCTTCTTCACTCAGGATCGCTTCTTCTGGCACGCCGCGGCTGATGGCATAGGCGCGGCCAACGCCTGCTTCGGTGAAGCGCGGATCGCGGCCAGCGCCCCCCGTTGTCACCAGCACCGGCGCCACACCCTGGGTGTAGAGGCTGACGGCATGATCGAGCCGCGCGCGCAGCACGGCCGACGGCCGGCCGTTGTATTGCGCTGTGCCCAGAACCACGATTGCGTCTACGGGCTGGGCTTCGTCCCGCTCGGCCTGCCAGAAAATAATGAGGGTCAGGCCTACCACGTAGACGGTGGTGAAAACGCCCAGCAGGGCCATCAGATTGCGGATGAGTTCAAAGCCGCGACGCCAGAAGGAGCGTTTGGCTGGAGGTGCATGTGTGTTGCTTGGCATGTGGTTCGGTTTCAACCCACCGTGGGCGGCAGCGTCAACGCCAGGCCCGCGGTCATGGCTTCGTCGAAAGCGCCGATGAAAGTCCACCAGTTGCTGAGCGCCCGGCCGCGCCAGGTGAGACCGTGGTTTGCGCCCGGTAGATTCTGCATCCAAAAGATAAACCAGGCCAGGCTGTCGCTTTGCCAACGGCTGCAGTTCAGCAGTTTGCGCGGGCCGCTGCCTTCAGGCGTCCAATTCTCGATATCGGTGTAGACGTAGGTTGGGTTGGCCCAGTCATAATCGCACACGCCGTTGGGCGGAAAGTGCGCCCAACCACAGCGTCCCTCGCCCGTTTTCCCCACGAACCGATCCCAAAAAAGCTGACGATCCACGTGCCCCAGGACCGCTTCGATTTGGTGCATGTGGTCTTCCACGGCCTCGGACGGGCCACGCTGGTAGTTGTAGTGATAGACGGTGTAGGTCTTGCTCAGCCGCGGTAAATCGAAGGGGTCACGGTCGCTGTTACTGATGTCGCCAAACGGCCCGGCCATGTTCGATTCCCATAAATCAATCACACCGCCATGGTAACCCCAAATCCAGACCTCTTTGATGCCTCTGCTTTCGACCCAGGTGCGAATGTCAATTCGCTCCATGATCGCATGATAGTCGGTCATTGGCGCGCGGCGATTGGGCTTGGGCCAGGTGGGCAGCGGTTCCAGGAACTCCAGCGCAGCCATAACCCGGTAGCGCAGGCTCGGTCGCGCGTCGGGGTCGCGATAACCGTGGTACGTGCTGCCAAGTTCCAGGGCCTGCACCACGCGGTCGGTTGTTTGCACGGTATGCCGGCGCACCTGGTCAAGAGGTGCGTCTACATCGCCGGTGACGCGCGGATCCAGGCGACCCTGGCGCGTGGGGAAGAAATTGACGACCAGCACTGGAATCTCAAACGGGGCGGTCAAGGCCGCGGGGAGAGCTGAGCCGACGGGTGCAGCCGCCGGCCGCGGCCCCGCGGCCTGGGTCAACGCGCGCCCTGTCCAGCGTGCCAGTGCATGGCGGAATCGGCCAGCCATGACAGCCATTACCTCGACGTCGTTTCGCCGCGCCGCGCCGGCGCGGCGCTTCGTCTCTGCGCGCCCATCAGATGATGCGCAGTTCCGGATCTGGCTGCATAGACATCACGCTAATGCGCGCGGCGATAGCTTGCGCCAGGTCGCGGAACGATTGGCTCTGCGGCGATCCAGGATCTACCGCGACAATGGGCTGGCCCACATCGCCGCCGCTGCGGATGGCCGAATCGAGCATGATGCGCCCCAGGAATGGCACGCCCAACTGCCGGGCCGCAGCTTCGCCGCCGCCGATGCCAAAGATATCGCCGGCCATGTTCTCCACGATGCCGAGCACGGGCACTTCGAGCTTGCGAAAGGCCGCCAGCCCGCGCGTGGCATCCGCCACTGCCACCTGTTGTGGGGTGCTGACGATCACGCCGCCGACCAGGGGCACCGACTGCGCCAGGGTTAACTGAGCATCGCCGGTGCCGGGCGGTAAATCTACGACGATATAGTCCAGGTTGCCCCAGTTGACATCGGTGAAAAGCTGGCGAATGGCGCTGTGCAACATCGGTCCCCGCCAGATCAAGGCCTCGCCGGCGGGCATCATGAAGCCCATGGACATTACTTCGACGCCGTAGGCCATCGGCGGCACCAGTTTATTGTTGCGTGGGCTGGGCATTGCGTTGACGCCCATCATCATGGGCACGTTGGGGCCATAAATGTCCGCATCCAGGATGCCCACACGCGCGCCCATCTGCGCCAGGGCCACGGCCAGGTTGACGGCCACTGTGGTCTTGCCCACGCCTCCCTTGCCGCTGCCTACCGCCAGGATGTTTTTGACCGGAATGTCCAGCCGGCCGGCAATCCGCCGATCGGTCCTGACATTTGCGTCGAAGCGCACCTGCACCTGCTCCACGCCGGGCACCGCGGCCACCGCCGACTTGGCCTCATTCTCAATCTGCGAGCGCAGCGGGCAAGCCGGTGTGGTCAGCACAATCGTGAAGCCAACCTCTTTGCCTGCAATCTTGATGTCCTTGATCATGTTCAACGTCACCAGGTCGCGGTGCAGTTCTGGCTCTATGACGTTGCTCAACGCGCGTAAAATCTCTTTTTCTGTTACTTGATGGTTTTTTCCCAACATGTTCCTATCCTTGAACGAAATTCCCGCGGCGATTAGCCTGCGGCCATGACCTTCTTCGCCACCTGACGCCCGATTTCCACGGCGTAGTTGGTGCCGCGATCCCAGGGGTAAACCTGGCTCATACTGGCAAAAAAGAGGCCGGGGATTGGTGTTTGCAGCGGCGGGATCAGCGCCGAGTAGTTGACCGGCGGCACCGGCTGCGCGTAGGTGGCTTTGTGCACCCAGGCCTCGCGCACCCAGTCCGGCCGGAAGTCGGGGTTGACGCGAGCCAGGGCCGGCAAGAAGATGTCCAGCAATTGCTGGTCGCTCATGCTGAAGTAGGGATGATTGGGGTCAAGATAATCGCCCAGGTAAATGATATGATCGCCGCCGTAGTGCGCCGTTTCCATGTAGTTGGTGTGTTCCACCAACGCCAGGAAGGGAAAGCCTTCAGCCTTGGGGATATTGAGCCAGTAAACATCCTTCATCAGGCTGTGCTTGAGGGCCAGGGTCATGACCACCGCGCCCATGCTCTTGAGCTGACTCAACTGCGCCAGGTAGGCTGCTGGTAGATCAGGCGCCAGGCGTGTGAGGAGGCTGGGACTGACCGTGGCAATGACTGCGTCGAACGCGGCCTCGCCGCCATCGTGCGTCACCACCAGGGTGCGATCGGCCGCGGGGCGCACCTTCGTGACGCGGGCATTGAGATGGATTTCAGCGCCCTGTGCGGTGACCACATTGACCAGTGCGTCAACAAACGCCTGGAATCCGCCCTTGTAGTAGCCGAGGCGCGGGCTGCGCTTGACGATGCGCGCCCAAAACCAGGCGAGGTTGACCTCCTGGTAATGATCGCTGAATTTGCCCTCCAACATCGGCCGCCAGAGCATGTCATAGCCGCGGGCGCCCATCCAGCGGTGCAGCCAGGCATGCGAGGTCGTTTGCTCAAACGCGCGCCAATTCTTGCTCACGTAGCGCAAATAGGCAAAGACAAATCCCATGCGGAATTTATTGATCCAGTCCAGGTGAGGGAAGGCGAGCAGGCGCAAAGGAGAGTCGAACGCATAAGGCTTGCCCTGGTACCACATCGAAGTGGTGGGGCGGCGAAAGAGCAGCAAATCGCCCGCGCCAATTTCCTGCGTCAAGTGAATGATGTCGCTGTCAGAGGTGAATAGATGATGGTAGAACCGTTCCAGCGGCCATTCCCAGGTCGCAGCCTTGAAGCCTGAAGCGAGACCGCCGGCCACAGCCGCGCCCTCGAACAGCGTCACGGTATAGCCCTGGCGCGTTAGGTCGTAGGCGGCCGCAAGCCCGGCCACCCCGGCGCCGATGATGCCGACCCGTCTTGTGCCTGATGATTCGTTCATATTGTCCTTGTTAAGCTAGACTTCCAAAGGCTTGCCGCCTCTGGAAGTCTAAGATGCCGCGGCCAGCCGTGTGTTACGCGGCCAGCCGATCCTCGTCGTCGTCGTTGATCGGTTCGACAAACACGCGTCGGCGTCCGCTCAGATAATCGTCAATGTCAACCTGGGCGCGCTGGTATTCCTTGAGGAGCTGGCCGTCAGTGCCTTTGTACTGGGTGACGGTTTGCACCGCGCACAACTGGCAGCCGCGCATGAACTTGTAGCTGCCCGCATAGCACTTCAAGCAGCCGTCGAGGCGGATCATCAGCAGCGAGAACGCCAGGCTGTCTGGGTGTGTTTCCGGTAGGGCGGCCACCCGCTCCACCAGCACGCGCCACTCATCCCCACGCAGGTCGCGCAGGTGTGGGATGAGTTTGGGTGGAAAGATAATTTCAGCCTTGGGAGCAATCATGGCATTCCTCACGCTCGCCTACATGATGAGCTGTACATTGGGGCGTTTGATCTCGGCGGGCATCTCCAATGGTTCAGTTGAGCCGCCGCTCCCCAGGCGGTTGAGCGCACCCAGGAGGGCCTGTTGATCGAGACCGCGCGCCTGGCACACTTCGCCCAGCACCTCGCCGGGGCTCACCGCGCAGCTGTGGCAGCCGCCTAAGTGAAAATTGGCTAGAATAGACGAGGCGGCCGGATGCTGGCTCATAATCTCGCCAATGGTCATCTGCGGCGTGAACGCAATCTCGCCGGCGCGCCGGCGCATCTCAAAGCGAATGTCCGCATTGTCCTGCGCCACGCGCTGCTGCACCTCGTCCAGTTTGGCGCTGAGGTCGTATAAGGCGCTGTTGTAGCGAGAGAGCCGCGTTTCTAGCGCGGCCAGGCGCCGATTGCTGGCCCAGGCCAGCGCCAGGCCAGCTAGAGCCATGATGGCAGTCATGTAAATCATAGTACCTCCCCACATCGTTCAGCAAGAAACGGCAACGTCGCAAAGATCGCCAAGCCCGATTCAGTCTTGTTCGCGGCTTTTGCGCCTCAGCGGTTCCGTTGTTCCTGTTTGACTCCGGCTTGTCCGGGTTAGGAGCTAAAGAGTATCGAAAAAACGGTCAAAAGTCAAATGCTGGTGACGCTGCGGCAAATCGAACAAAAAAGAAACCTTTGGCGTCGCGCGGACGCCAAAGGTTCTTGATCGGCTGCGCAAAAGGCGCTACACGCGTCGCCCGCTGATCAGTTGATCCTGCAGCCGCTTCAACTCGTCCATCTTGCCGGCCGCAGCCAGGGCGGCCTGCTCGGCCCACGTAGTGGGGTCTGCGCGCAGGCTGGCGGCGGCCAAAATTGCCTTCATGCGCTCCACCGGCGTCTCAGCCAACTGCTGGAAAGTGGCAATGCCAGCGGCGCGGAAAGTCGCACCGATCTTTGGCCCAATGCCTTCGATCAACTCCAGTTCGTCAGGCTTGGCGGCCATCAATGTCGGTTTAACGGACGACATGGGCGCCGCCGCGGGCAGTTCAGGCATCACCGCCGCGGGCAGTTCAGGCATCGCCGCGGCAGGCAGTTCGGGCATCTCCACCGCGGGCAGTTCAGGCATCGCCGCCGCAGGCAGTTCAGGCATCGCCGCGGCAGGCAGTTCGGGCATCGCCATCGCGGGCAGTTCAGGCATCGCCGCCGCGGGCAGTTCGGGTACGGCTACCGCAGGGAGTTCAGGCAACGCCCCCGCAGGCAGTTCAGGCATCGCCACCGCAGGCAGTTCAGGCATCGCCGCGGCAGGCAGTT
>CAZEPA010000186.1:0-7888 GCA_964513955.1 uncultured Anaerolineae bacterium
GCGATCATGTCGAGCAGCGAAGTCATATAGTCAGCGTGGGTATAGGTGCTGATGGACAGAACCAGGCTGCCATGTGTGAGCTCGACGGCTTGCGATGGGCCGATTTCGGTTGTGCGCAGGGAGTGAAGGACCCGTCTGGGAACACCAGCTGGATCTACCAGCACTTGACTCCGGACTACTTCTGTGTCGGGCAATTGCGGGCGACCAATGGTAATGTGGGCATTGCTCCAGGTCTGCAAATCCTGTTCGGATGCTATCTCGAACAAGAAAAAGGCTATATCGATCCGATTGTCGTCCAGCGGATCACTTCCCGGGGGGTATAGAGTGAGCACATAAGGTCGAAGCTCGCCCGGCGACAAGGGGACGTCTGTGGGAGTGTGTATGAGATTCCACTGGCTCGGGTAATGCAACGTGAGTCCAAGTACAGGATCCGCGTGCATTAGAAAGAGAGGCGAGGCCCCTTGCATAGGATGAGCAAGCGCTCGGCCACCTGCCACCGCATGCGACGGCATCCTCGCGGGGACGGAGATCAGATCGGGCTGAAGACCAGGGGACATGAACTTAGCAGCGGTATTTATTTGTAAGGGGGGGGGAGCAGCAGCGACTGCCGAGAACAGCAGGCTGCAGACAACCAGCAGATGGACGACCAGCAGCGGACGCGCCGCCAGCCGCGGGATAAGTAGGTGCTGTGAAGAGCGATGGAACGATAAGGAACGCCAACGGGTCATGACAACAGACTCCTTTCATGCAGCGAACGGAACGGGTCAGGGAGATTTCCTGACTGCCAAAGGATGTCTCAGGCGGGAGTGGACTCTCGCTTTCAGCTTCTACAGCCTGGGTGGCCGCACAAGCCGGGAGACGAGTTGATGTGCTATTTATAACAGGCGCGCGCCGCTTTGTCAAGAGGCAAATTTTCCCCATTTCGCATCTGTCGCATCTGTCACCCACTTTGACTTTTGACCAGGGCTATGTTAAGCTGAACCAGTCTTTTTTACTGTCAAGCGAGGCTGTGTTGATAACGGGCCAGATACCCTATGGGGTCGGTGACCTTTTTCTTGAAGATGCGGTGCAGCAGCGTGCCCTGGAAATGGACCTGCGCCGGACGTTCGCGGGCTGGGCCTACAGCGAGATCATTCCGCCGACGCTCGAATACGCCGACGTCGTGGCCGGACCCGCCGGCCGCCAATTGGCCGGCAATATGATTCGTTTTGTGGATCGTGACGGGCAAACCCTGGCCCTTCGCCCCGACCTGACTATTCCCACGGCGCGGGCGGTAGGCACGAAGCTGTATGATGAACCGCTGCCGCTGCGCCTGTTTTACATCGGCAACGTTTTTCGCTATGAAGAACCACAGGCCGGCCGGCGACGCGAATTCAGCCAGGCTGGCTTCGAGTTGATCGGCGCCGGCACCGTCGCCGCCGATGTCGAGGTTCTGAGCCTGACCATCGCGGCGCTCCGCGCCGCAGGCCTGCGCACCTTTCAGTTGACTATCGGCCACATCGGCTTTTACCACGGCCTGCTGACTGCCCTCAATCTGACGCCAGAAGCCACACAGATCCTGAGCGACGCCATTGATCGCAAACGCCAAGGCGACCTGGCAGCCCTCTTACCCACGCTGCCGCTGACCTTGCCCGCGCGCCGTGCGCTGCAGGCCCTGCCGCACCTGGTTGGCGGCGCGGCGGTCTTTACACAGGCGTTGGAGATCTGCCTGACCGCCGAGATGGCAGCCGCCGTGGATCATCTGCAGGCGGTGTACACACGGCTGGCCGCGGCCGGCCTGGCCCCGCAGGTGACGGTTGATCTGGGCGAGATTCGGGGCATGGCCTACTACACAGGCATCACCTTTGAAGGCTTTGCCCCGGGCCTGGGCGCGTCCCTATGCAGCGGCGGTCGTTATGACAACTTAATCGGTCATTTCGGCCCTCCACTGCCCGCGGTAGGCTGCGCACTCGTCGTCGAGCGCCTGCGACAGGTCGCGCGCCAGCAGCAAGCGCCGCTCCGTTCACAGGCCCCGGATTGGCTGGTAGGCGCGGCGCCAGGGGCGGATGTGGCAGCACTTCAGGCGTGGATGGCCGCGCAACGCGCCGCGGGACAGGTAATTGACGTAGATTTGCTCGGCCGCAGCGCAGACACCCTGCGCGCCCTGGCAGCGCAGCGCGCCATTCCCCGGCTGCTCTGGCTGGATGCGGCGAGCGTGCGCCTCTTCACCGCCGAGGGGCAGCAGTCCTGGACGATCGCTGACTTCCTGGCTGCGCCGCAGGAGGCGCTGTGATGACCAACGACAGACAGCGCACCACCAACCAGGACTTGGCGGGGCAAAATTCCACCTTCGACGCGCAACAGTTGACCATTGCCCTGCCCAAAGGGCGCATGCAGCATCAAGCCCTGGCCCTGCTGGCGCAGATCGGCTACGGTCGCGACGCCGACGATCCGAGCGACGGCGACGCCGGCCGGCGCCTGGTCATTCCAGGGGCGGCCGGACGCGTCCGCTATTTACTCGCCAAGCCTGGCGACGTTCCGATTTATGTCGAGTATGGCGTGGCCGATCTGGGCGTGGTCGGCGAAGATGTGCTGCGCGAAAGCGGTCGTGATGTGTACGAGCCGCTGCGCCTGCCGTTCGGCCACTGTCGCCTGGTCGTTGCCGGTTGGGCGGATCGCTCCTTGCGGCCGCTGCGCCTGCAGCCGAACCCACGCGTCGCCACCAAATACCCAAACCTGGCGCGCGCCTATTTCCAGGGGCGCGGCATTTCCGCAGAGATCATTGCTCTCAGCGGCTCGATTGAACTGGCGCCGGTCGTCGGCCTGGCCGACCTGATCGTAGACCTGGTGGAAACCGGCAGCACCTTGCGCGCGCATGGCCTGGTTGAACTGCGCACCATCCTAGAGTCGCAGGCGTGCCTGATCGCCAACCGGGCCAGCTATCGCCTGAAGGCCGATCACATCATGGAACTCCTTGAACGTCTGCGCCGCGCGCAAACGGACTGACATCATCGGACAGAGAGCAAGACCATGACGCGACCACTGATTCCAGTTTTCACCGACCTGGCGCAGGCCCAGCACACGGTATTGCGCCGCGCGGCGTGGGACGACCAGGACGTACCCGACGCCGTGCGCGACGGCATTTGGCGGCGCTTCGGCGAGGAGCTAACACCCGCCGCCGCCGTGGCCCGCGTTTTGAATGACGTGCGCCGCGGGGGCGAGGCGGCCGCGCTGGAATGGACACAGCGCATTGACGGCGTCGCTCTGACGACGTTGACCGTGAGCCGCGCGGAGCAGCAAGCCGCGCTGGCGCGCCTGCCGGCCGCGCTCGTCGAGGCGCTGCAACTGGCAAAGGCGCGCATCGAAGCCTTTCATCGCAAGCAGCCGATGGATTCCTGGGTGGACGCAGGCGCCGATGGCGTCCTGGGGCAGTTGATCCGCCCCCTCGACTCGGTGGGCGTTTATGTGCCAGGCGGGACTGCGCCGCTGCCCTCGTCGCTGTTGATGGCGGCCGTGCCCGCGCGCGTGGCCGGCGTGCCGCGCATTGTGGCCGTCACGCCGCCGGACCGCGCCAGCGGCCGCGTGCCCGACGTGATCCTGGCTGCGGCCGCGCTGGCCGGCGTGGATGAACTGTGGGCGGTGGGCGGCGCGCAGGCCATTGGTCTGCTGGCCTACGGCGGCGCCGCGCTTCGCGCCGTGGACAAGATCGTCGGCCCCGGCGGGCTGTTCGTCACCCTGGCCAAGCGCCAGGTCTACGGCGTCGTGGGCATTGACGGCATCCCCGGCCCGACGGAGACGATGGTCATTGCCGATGCCCACGCGCGCCCGGCCCTGGTCGCGGCCGATCTCTTGGCGCAGGCTGAACATGATGTGCTGGCTTCGGCTATCCTGTTGACCCCGTCGCGGGAGCTGGCAACAGCGGTGCAACTTGAAATCGGCCGTCAGATCGAGGAACTCGGCCGCGCGGACATCATCGCGCAGTCGCTCAGCGGCCGCGGCGGCATCGTGGTCACCGAAAGCCTGGCGCAGGCTGTGACCCTGGCCAACGCGTATGCGCCAGAGCATCTTTGCCTGCTCGTGGCTGATCCCTGGGCGCTGATCGGCCAGGTGCGTCATGCGGGCGGCATTTTCCTGGGCGAAGGCTCGTTCGAGGTGCTGGGCGATTACGTGGCCGGCCCCAGTCACATCATGCCGACCGAAGGCTCTGCGCGCTTCGCCTCGCCGCTGAGCGTGGCCGACTTCGTCAAGCGCATCAGCCTGATCGGGCTGTCGCTGCCGGCCGGTCAACGGCTGAGCGCCGCGGCGGCGGTGCTGGCCGAGGCGGAAGGACTGAGCGCGCATGCGGCCGCCGCCAGACAGCGCCTGAGTGGAGATTGATAATGGACCATCCGACCTTCGTATCGGCTCTGCCAGAGGACGCCGAGACCGTGTGGACCTTGCACCAGGCGCTCTTCACCGAAGACGGCTTGACCGCCTTTCCCCTGGCCGCTCGGCGGCGCGCTATCGAGGCGCTGCTGCAGGAGCCGCGGCGCTGGGGGGAAATCTGGTTGATCCAGGATGAAGAGACTATCGTTGGCTACACGATCCTGACCTGGGGTTTTACCGTGGAACTGGGCGGTCGCTTTGTTCTGATTGACGAGCTGTACCTGCGCCCATCACACCGTGGACGTGGCTGGGCCAGCATTACGCTTGACTTCATCGGCGACCGTGCGCGCCACCGTCGCTGCGTGGCGGTGCAGCTTGAGGTGGAGCATCACAACACCCATGCGCGCGCCGTCTACGAGCGCAACGGCTTTCTGCCACACGCCACGCGCACCACGATGGAATGGCGTCTCACAAACGAGTCGGGCGGCCCGCTATGACGCTTTGTGGTCTGGCGCTGCGGTTGGCTGATCCTCGCCTGGCGGCATGACCGTGGTGCGCTCGACGATGAACTCATCATGGGTCGGCGCGGCGCGGCCGCGGTGGATGACCAGGCTGCCATGCAGCCGGGCCACGTAACC
This sequence comes from uncultured Anaerolineae bacterium, assembly GCA_964513955.1. GTDB lineage: Bacteria > Chloroflexota > Anaerolineae > SSC4 > Amarolineaceae > Amarolinea. The sequence continues at coordinate 4,983 of CAZEPA010000186.1, forward strand.
GGCGCCTGCGGACAGCAGCGCATCTCGGGCCGCCATCTCCTGCCAGCGCCAGCCGCGCACGCTGACCAGGGTGTAGCCTTCGAGCAGCCGCGCCTGCAAGCGCTGCGCCTCGGCGGCGCTGAGGCCGCGGCGGCGGCCGATGACGAAGCCGATGACAAGGCCCAGCGTCAGCGCTGGCAGTCCGCTGACCAGCAGATAGACCAGCGGCTGGCTCAACGTCCGCAGCCAGGCAGTCAGCGCGGACGGCGCCCACAGCGCCAGCAGCCAATTGGCGGTCACCGCGCCGCCCCCGCCGTAGAACAGGGCACGCGCCAGGGCTTCGCTGCGCCGCATCCAATGAAACGGCTCCTGCACCAGGTTGGCCTGGCGCCCCTGCCGGGCGGCCGCGCGCAGGGGATCCTGGGCGCGGCTGAAGACGGCGATTTGCAGCGGCTGACCGGCCAGGCGGCTCAACACCGTTTCAACATCCGCTGCATCAAGAAACAGGGCCAACCAGGCAAAACGAATCATGAATCAACCTGACACGACCAATCTCACTCTCCCCGCGGTGCACGGCTACGAGCACCTGCTGCGGCCCGATGTGGCCGGGCTGGAAGAGTACACACCCATTGTACCATTCGAGGTCTTGAGCGAGCAACTGGGGCGCCGTCCCGAGGAGATCGTCAAGCTAGACGCCAACGAAAATCCCTACGGCCCGGTCGCGGCCGTGCGTGAGGCGCTGGCCGCGTTTCCATTTTACCAAATCTACCCAGACCCAGAGCAGCGTCACCTGCGCGCGGCGCTGTCTGCCTATGTCGCAATGCCGGCCGAGATGATTCTGGCCGGGCACGGCGCGGACGAGCTGCTCGATTACCTGTGCCGCATTTTTCTACGCCCGGGCGACGCCATCATCAACTGTCCGCCCACCTTTGGCATGTACAGCTTCGATGCGCAGCTCTGCGGCGGCCGCGTGGTGGAGGTGCGTCGTCGGCCCAATTTCGGCCTGGATGTCCCCGGCATCGAGCGCGCGGCGCAGGCGCAGGGCGCCAAGCTGTTGTTCCTGACCAGTCCCAATAACCCGGATGGGAGCCTGCTCGATCCGGCTGATGTGCGCCGCGTGCTGCGCCTGCCGCTGATCGTGGTCTTGGATGAGGCGTACATTGAATTTGCCGGCTTGGAACGCTCTGTGGCATCGTGGGTTGCGGATTATGACAACCTGGTGGTCTTGCGCACCTTCAGCAAATGGGCCGGAATCGCGGGGCTGCGCCTGGGCTACGGCATTTTTCCGGCCTGGATTCTACGTCACCTGTGGAAGTTCAAACAGCCGTACAACGTCAACGTCGCCGCCACCGTGGCCGGGCTGGCCGCCCTGGCGCACCGCGCGGAGCTGGCGCCGATCATTGCCGCGCTGATTGCCGAGCGCCAGCGCCTGCAGGTGGAGCTGGCGCGCTTCCCCTTCCTACGGCCCTACCCTAGCCAGGCCAATTTCGTCCTGTGCCAGGTGCAAGGTCGCGAGGCCAGAACGCTCAAATTGGCCCTGGCGCAGGCTGGTGTGCTGGTGCGCCACTACGCCAAGCCCGGGTTGGAGAACTGCATTCGCGTCAGCGCCGGTCGGCCGGCCGACACCGACGCGCTGCTGGCCGCGCTGACCTCGTTGACAGCCGCGTGAAGGCTGAACCAAAAGCCACGTGCGGCCGGCTAAATCAGGCTCACCAGATCATCCACCGTGGGCAGCACCAGGTCGGCGCCGGCAGTCAACAGATGATCGCGCTGCGCAGCGCCGCCCACCGCGCTGACGCCGATCGCCAGGAAGGGTCGCACCGTGCGCGCCCGCTGCGCAGCCAGCATATCGTCTGGCGTATCGCCCAGGTACGCGGCCGCCAGGGAAGCGTCTGGATCAAGCTGCGCGCTGGCGGCCAGCAGCGGCCACGGGGAGGGTTTTCCCAGACGCATGGGTGGGCCGGCTGCAGCCGCCGTCGCCTCGGCCGCCACGACATCGTCATGCGTCACGCAGACTTCGAAAAAGGCTTTCAGCCCCAACCGGTCGAGCGCGTAGGCGGCCTCCGCACGCGGCCGGCCGGTGGCAATGCCCAGGCGATAACTGCGCGCCAGGGTCGCCAGCGTCGCTGGGTTGACAAGCCGCGTCTCCGTATCAACCAGGCCGGCGGTGCGCCGGAAACGCGGCGCGACCGCAAAAAAGCGCGAGAACAGGGCGGGGCCGAAATAGATTTCCTGGAACAGGCGCAAGACCAGGTTGGTTGTCGCCAAATCGCCCGCATAGAACACCAGGTGCTGGTTGTGGGCGCCCATGACCTGGCGCAGGCCAGGCAGACCGCCGCCGGCCTGGCGCACCGGGTCGGTCAGGGAAGCGAGGCGGTCAGCGGCTGCTTCCAGAGGTGCGGCGGCGTCAGCCGGAATCGGGGTTTGCGCCAGATAGGCCAGGATCGCGTCCAGGTCAGGCGTGAGCGCGGCAGGCTCAGTCAGCGGCGGCAGGTGGGTCAAGAAATAGCCGATAAGCCCGGCGGTCAAGTCCCAATCGTTGTTGAAGCCGCCCATCAGCTTGCAGGTTTCGACCAGAGACGGGGTCACGAGGCCCGGCGGCAAGTTCAGACCCAGGAGGTCGCCCAGGTAGAATTGCACGGTTTGGATCACGACCTCGCGATAGGAAGAGCGGACATCCACCAGGACGCCGTCCATATCGAAGATCAAGAGTGGTGGTAATGACATAGGCGTAGTGTAGTCGCGAAAGTACAAAGTGCAAAGTGCAAAGTGCAAAGTGCAGAGCGCAGAGTGCAGAGTGCAGAGTGCAAAGTGCAAAGTGCAGAGTGTAGAACGTCTGTGCGAACGCCGATTTGAGAACGTTGAAAAATCACCGGCAAGCCGGGATGAGCGCCAAGTCGCGCTGCGCGCCGATGCTTTGCATTTTG
>CAZEPA010000187.1:0-7806 GCA_964513955.1 uncultured Anaerolineae bacterium
AGGCTCACATCGTTCAGGGCGTGCACCCGGCCGAAGTATTTGTGAGCATGGCGCACGTCAATGATGATGTCATTCATGTTGGTTCAACTCCTTCGTTCCAGGCGCCTTAGTGCCCGATGGTCAAGCGCTGTTCCAGCCAGCGCGCCAGCCGCGTGAAGATCAGGGTCATCAGCAGATAGATCAGGGCGATCATGGTGAAGGTCTCGAAACTGAGGAAGGAACGCGACACATACTCGCGCCCGCGGCGGGTCAGGTCAGACACGGCCAGCACCGACACCAACGAAGAGTCCTTGAGCAGCGTGACAAACTCGTTGCCCACGGGCGGCAGAATGACGCGAATGGCCTGCGGCAGGACGATGTAGCGCATGGCCTGGGCATAGCCCATACCCAAGGAACGCGCGGCTTCCATTTGACCTTTGGAGATAGACTCGATGCCCGCGCGGAAAATTTCGGTCATGTACGCGCCGTAGCAGACCGTGAAGCCAATCACGGCCGCGACGAAGGGATCAATCCGCAGCCCCATCAACCAAGCGCCGACCCCGGGCGCCAGGGTCGTGAGCGCGCCGCCAACGGCCTGCAGAATTTGCGGGAGAGCAAACCAGATGTAGAGCAGCCACACGAGAAGTGGAATACCGCGCACGACTTCCACGTACAGCGAGGAGGCGCCGCGCACGATGCGATTGCCCGAAATACGTCCCAGGCCGCCCAACATGCCGACAATCAGGATCGTGAAGAAGGATGTGATAGAGATGCGCAGCGTGACGGCAATGCCATCCTTGACAAAGTTCCAGATTTCGGCGTAAGGCTTGGCCATAACCACGATCATGAAAACGATGATCGCCAGGACAGCCAACACCAACAGCCACCAGCGGTCAATGCCTGACAGGCGGCCGCGCGTGTCCACCAGGCGCGGGCCAGGGCCTGGCCGCGGAGCAATTGCACTCATGAATACCTCCTTGCCTCATCATTCAGATCAGGGGGGCGATCTGCACTGGTCAGACGCATGTGCAAAGATCGTTGTTCAACGCAAAGTCGCAAGGGGCGTAAAGCCAGACCAAAAGCCTTGCTCTGCTCATCGAAAACGCGTTCTGGACAGAAGAATCTTTTTCAACGCAAAGTCGCAAAGTCGCAAGGGGCGCAAAGTCAGACCAAGAGCTTTGCGCTGCTCACCGAAAACGCGTTCTGGGTCGAATCTATGCTGCGGTAAGCCTTTCCGCGCCTCAGGGTCTTGGCGTCCTTGCGACAACTTAACATTATCCTGACCGGCACACACTGCCCCTACTTGCGTTACAGCCCGTTCACGACCCGGTGAATACCATCTTTGACGACCTTCTTGCCGAAATTGATGACAAGGGCCAGTTTGAGATTGCGTAGTCGCAGATAGGTCAAAGCCTGTGCCCGAAGATCGGATTGTAGGTGGTGGTCGCCTTGTTCTCAACGATTACCAAGTCCTCAACCAGCATGTCTAGTCGGAGCGGCGTGCCCAGGTTTTCCCCTGGTACACGATGGGCGTGATGACTTGACGCTCCACGCGGAGGCCCCGTTGCGTTAACTCCGAGGCCAACGCCTCTTCAGAGACGTCTTCTAGGAGTCCTGGGACGGCGCATTCGACGATGTGCTTGCTGATCTCGTTTTCGTTCACCGAACCGCCCATCTTAACGCAAAGGCGCAGAGAAAATCCCCAAAAAGCCTTTGCGTCTCTACGTCTTTGTGTCTTTGCGTCCTTGCGTTAAACCTACGTGCGATAGGGGCTACAGCAGTTCTTTCACCGCGGCCAGGGCCGCTTCGTAATCAGGATGCTGCCCGATGTCGGGCACATATTCCACATAGCGCACCACGTCCTGCTCATCCACAATGATGACCGCGCGCTGCTCGAAGCGCAGTTCCTTGATGTGCGTGCCATAGGCGTCGCCAAACGCCATGTCGTAGTGATCGGACAACATCAGCACCCGATCCACGCCCTTGGCCGCGCACCACTCCCGTTGCGCAAACGGCAGATCCACGCTGACCGTGACCACCACGACCTTCTCGCCGAAGGCCGCCGCTTCCTGATTGAAGCGGCGCGTCTGCGCATCGCAGATGCCGGTGCCCAGCGAAGGCACGACATTGATAAGACGAATCTTGCCCGCAGTGGAGGCCAGCAGCGGCTTGCGGCCGTCGAAGCCCTTGTCGTTGAGTATCACTTCCGCGGCCATATCGCCGGGCACCAGGGCCACGCCCAAGACGGTCAGCGGCTTACCTTTGAGGGTGACATCACCCAAACGTTCCTGCAACATGAATTACTAAAGCTCCTTGTTCCCTTACGTTTTATGCAGACGAGGATCCAGGGCATCGCGCAAGCCATCGCCCAAGAGATTGAAGCCGAGCACGGTCAGCATGATGGCCAGGCCAGGGAAGAAAACCAGGTGCGGCGATGTGAAGACCTGGTTGCGTTCGGCGCCCAACATCGAACCCCATTCTGCCATCGGCGGCTGCGCACCCAGGCCCAAGAACGAAAGCGCCGCCGCATCCAAAATGGCCGTAGCAATGCCCAGCGTGCCTTGCACGATCAGCGGCGTCAGCACATGGGGCAGGATGCTGCGAAACAAGATGCGCGTAGGCTGCGCGCCGACCGCGCGCGCAGCGGTGACAAAATCAAGCTCCTTGACCGCCAGCACACTCGCGCGGCTGACGCGCGCGTAGGTGGGAATGGAAACGATGCCAATGGCCAGCAGCGCGTTGGTCAGTCCCTCGCCCAGCACGGTGACGATGGCGATGGCAAGGAGCAAGGCTGGGAACGCCAGCAGTACATCCATCAAGCGCATGATGACATTGTCAGCCCAGCCGCTGGCATAGCCTGCGATCGCGCCCAGCAGGGTGCCAATGATGATCGCAAAGCCGACGGTGCTCAATCCGATCAATAACGAAACGCGAGAGCCAAAAATCAAGCGGCTAAACAAATCGCGCACATTGCCATCCACGCCCAGGATATGCTGCGGCTTGTCCGCCGGGCAGCCGAGGAGGTGAATGCACGGTCCGGAGCGCATCTTAATATCTTCGATGCCGATGAGCACCTGGTCAGGTTCGTAGGGCGCAATCAACGGGGCGAAGATGGCGGTGAGGGTGAGAATGCCTAGAATCACCATACCCAGAATGGCCGACTTGGTGCGTAGTAGGGTATAGAGCGCGTCCTGCCAGGGGCTGCGCGGCGGACGGGCCAACATCTGTTGGTTGACGGTAGGTATGCTCATGCCATTCTCGACTAGCTCAGACGGATACGGGGATCGAGGAACGCGTAGCTCAGGTCCACGATGAGATTGACCAACACAAAGACCACAGCCACCACCAGCGTCACCGATTGGACGATGGTGTAATCACGAGCCTGGATGGCGTCAAAGAGCAGGCGCCCCATGCCGGCAAAATTGAAGATTGTCTCAGTCAACACCGCGCCGCCGAGCAGGCTGCCCAGCGAAAGTCCAATCACCGTCACCACGGGCAACAGCGCATTGCGCATGGCATGTCTTGAGACGACCACGGCCTCGCGCAAGCCTTTGGCGCGCGCCGTGCGGATGTAATCCTGGCCCAGGACTTCCAGGAGACTGGAGCGGGTCATGCGCGCAATGATAGACATGGGAATCGTGCATAACGCCGCGGCCGGCAAGATAAGATGTTTCGCGGTGTCCCAGAAAAACGCCCAGTTCCCAGTGACGAATGCATTGAAAAGGTGCAAATTGGATAAGAACTGCAAAATCGAATAGCCCACGCCCTGTGTGGCCGACACATGCCAGGTTTCGACCAGGGATGGAATGGTCATGCCAGGCGAGTTGCGCCCCGATGGAGCAAGCCAGAAGGGGGTGTCCTTGAGCAGCAAGGCAAAGACATAGGCCAGCATCAAGCCCAGCCAGAAAACCGGCATCGAAACGCCCACGTTGGCCAAGAGCATGGTGCCCACATCAATCGGTGAATTGCGCCGGACTGCGGAGAGGACGCCGGCCAGGACGCCCAAGACCGACGAAAGGGTCAACGCGGCCAGGGTCAATTCGAACGTCACCGGCAGGCGCTCAAGCAGCAAATCCATCACGGGCCGACCGTAGCGGAAGGAGCGGCCAAAATCGCCATGCAGCATGTCGTTCATGTAGATGCCAAACTGTGTGATGATCGGCTGGTCAAGGCCGAAACGCTTGATGTAGGCGTCGCACAGTTCATCGGTGGCGCGCTCGCCCAACGCGGCCCGGCACGGATCGCCCGGCAGCACACGCGCCAGGGTGAAGGTGACAAAAAGAATGCCAATCAGGACCGGGATCGAAGCCGCCAGACGTTGGGCAATATAACGAAACATCGGTTAACCTTTTTTCGTGGAGCGGGTCTGCCTGTCCGGCGCCGCCTCAAACGAGCAAGTCGTCAAGGCCGCCGCGAGTCACGGTCGTTATGACGAGAGGTAAACGTTCAGGGAGAATGGGCAGGACGCAGATAAACGCAGGCTGCGCACGCAGAGTTCGCTGTTTTTCCGACAGCAGTTCTTCTGCGCCAGGCAGATTCCACCGCACGCACCCGCGTGGTGGTTTCTATCTCGCCTGGTCTACGTTACCGGGCGCGCATCTGCGTCCCACCTCGAAACCCCATGAACGGTGATGATGCCGGCTGTCGTCGCGTCAAGCGGCGGCCTGCCTATCATCCACTTTACTTTGCCGGGCTGACGCCAATCCACTTCGCGTAGATTTTGTCATAGGTGCCATCGGCCTTGATCTTCTTCAGACCCTCGTTGAACTTGGGCAGGAAACCGGTCGGATCGCCCTTGCGTACGAGCACGCCGTAGTATTCATCCGTGAAGGGAGTGCCCACGAGCTTGAGCTTGCCCTTGAAGTTTTCCGACGCGAGGACGTAGTTAGCCGCCACCGGCGTGTCTACGACGACCGCGTCCACGTTCTTATTGAGCAGATCGAGCATGGCCAGGTCAATCGTATCGTATTCCTTGAGCTTGGCGCCCTCGATCTTCTGCACGGCAAAGGCGCCGGTGGTGCCGATTTGCGCGCCCACCAGCTTGCCCGTCAGCGACTTATTGTCGGTGATGGCCGTCTCGTCGGTGCGCACGACCACGATCTGGCCGGCATTGACATACGGCTCCGAGAAATCGTACTTCTGCTTGCGCTCGTCCGTAACCGTCACCGCCGACAAAACGGCGTCGTACGCAGCCCCTTCCAGGCCCGCAAAGATGCCGTCCCAGGCGGTGTTCTTGTACTCCACCTTGAATCCCATGGCCGCGGCCACGGCGTTCATCATATCAATGTCAAAGCCAACGATGGCCTTCGTCTCATCCACGTACTCCATGGGAGGGAAGGAAGCATCGCTCGCGACAACGAACGGCTTCGCCTCCGGCGCGGTGGTTGGCGCCGCCCTGGTGGCGCTTCCGCTGCAAGCGGCCAGCATGGTTGCCAGAATGATGACAACCAGCGACAAACTGACGATTTTGCGTGAATTCATTCTCTTTCTCCACATTCCACATTTACCATGCTCGACCAGACGCCGCAGGGGGACGCCTGGTCGAGCTGATCTAGACATTCAATTCAGCCTCCGGGCGACCGAGGTCGCTGCAACGATTACGAAGCCTCCCTTCGGAGGCTGCAGCCAGTCGGCGCAGGCCGACTTCGTTTTCGTTGCCGCGGTTTCAACCGCCGGTGCTGGCTGCCTGAACAGTCACGAACATTCAATTCAGCCGGACATTGCCCTAGAGCGCCTCCGGGTATATCCCATCCACTCTATTGCTTCGGCGCGTTGAGGAAAGCGCCGAATAGCGCATTGAAGTAGCTGAAGGTGCCGGTGCGACCCTTGTGCAAGGGATTGGCTGCGTCCCACTGCACGGCGTAGCTTGCCACCACATCGTTGGCGTCCAAGGCGCTGCCGTCATGGAACTTGACGCCCTGGCGCAGGTGGAAGGTCCACTCGGTCAAGTCCGCATTGACCTCGTACTTCTCAGCCAATGACGGCTCCACGGCGGTGCCGCCGATCTTGTACGCCAACAGCGATTCGTTGATCTGCTCGCACGCGCGCAGCGACTCGCCGTCTTCCTCGTCCGCGCAGTAAAGGCTCAGCGGCTCGGCATTCTGCATCCACACCAGCTTGTCTCGGCTCCCAGCCTTCATCACCGAGAAAATCTCGTTGCTCAAGGGGCTGGAATGCGCGCCGGTCACGTCCGCGCGGAAGGCGGTCGCCGAACCACCGTGCGCGACCGGGATCATCGGCACGTGCTTCTTGATCAGGCCATTGGCTTCAGCATAAATCTTGTTGCGCTCGGCCTGATCGGCCAGGGACGCAGCCTTGCTCAGCGCATCATGAATGTCAGTAAAGCCATCGCCAAACTGCTTGCTGGCGCCCTTGCCAAAATGGTAATCCAGGAAGTTCGTCTGATCGGGATAGTCAGCGCCCCAACCCAACAGGTGCATTCCAAAGGCCCCTGTCTTGGCCTTGTCAAGGAACGCGCCCGACTCCATCACGTTGATTTTGACCGTGATGCCCAGGTTCGCCTTCAACTGCGCCTGGATGTCCTGCGCCACGAGTGCGGGCTGCGGCAGATAGCCGCGCACGACATCGCGGAAGGATAGTTCGGTTTCAAACCCGTTGGGGAAGCCGGCGTCGGACAGCATCTGCTTGGCCGCGGCCACATCGAACTTGTACCATTCCTCGCCTTCGCAGCCGCCGGGAATCGCGCACGGCGTGAAATGACTCGCCACCACCGATCCCTTGGGATAGAAGGTGTCCACGATGCGTTGGCGGTCAATTCCCATCGCCACGGCCTGGCGCACCTTCTCATTGTCGAAGGGTTTCACCAGGTTGCTGAACCCGATGTAGAACACATTCAGCGCCTCGCGTGGGTACAGTTTCTGCGCGCTGTCCGCTTCGATCTTGGCAAAATCGTCCGGCCCAGGATTGTCAATGCCGTCGGTCGTCCCGGCCTGCAGCTCCAGCAAGCGGGCCGCGGCTTCCTTTTGCCAGCGGAAGATCAACTGCGGGGTCTGCGCCTTCGCGCCCCAGTAATTCGGGTTGGCCTTCAGGATGATGCTGTCGCCCTTCTGCCACGTATCCAGCATGTAGGGGCCGGTGCCGACCGGTTTGTCCAACAGCTCACCGGTGCCGGCGGTCTTCGACAGGTAGTCCGAAGAATGGATGGCAAACGCGCTGAAGGCTACCTTCGACGGAAACGCCACGTCTGGCGCACACAACGTGAACTTCACGGTGTTGGCATCCACGGCCTCGATGCTCTTGAACTCGCCGCCGTAGGCACAGTCGGCGGCCGAGACCTTCATCATCGCCATGGGGGCCGTGGTTGCTTCCGGCGCTTTCGTGGCTACCGGCGCGGCGGTCGGCGCAGCGCCGCCACAGGCGGCCAACAGAGTCGCCAACAACACGCTAATGACTAACAAACTGACTGTTTTTGAGAAACGCATTCTACTCCTCCTGCAAGAAATATGGGCAAACGACACAGGTCTGGTCAAACCGAACCTGTGTTGAGCACAAAGGCGTCGTCGAGGGATGAACTTAACCACCGAGGTACGCCTGTCTCACCTGTGGGTCATGCAGCAGCTTATCGGCGCTGCCTTCAAGCACAATACGACCAGTTTCCATCACGTAGCCGCGATGGGCGATCGTGAGGGCCATGTGGGCATTCTGTTCAACCAACAGAATGCTAGTGCCCCGCGCGTTGATCTCTTGAATGATCTCTGCAATCTTCTCCACCACCACGGGCGCCAGACCCATGGAAGGTTCATCCAACAGCAGCAGGCTCGGCTTGGCCATCATCGCGCGGCCAATGGCCAGCATCTGCTGCTCGCC
>CAZEPA010000188.1:0-7724 GCA_964513955.1 uncultured Anaerolineae bacterium
TTCCCTACACGACGCTCTTCCGATCTGGCCATCAACACCATCATGGCAAAGAGCGTTGCGGAAATCACCCCCAACTCCAGCCCGACATTGAGCACGATCAGCTCCATGAGGCCGCGCGTATTCATCAGCGCGCCCAGCAAAGCGGCCTCGCGCCAGCGCAGGCCCGTCAGGCGGGCGGCCGCGAAGGTGCCCCCAAACTTGCCCGCAATGGCCGTCAGGATGATGAGGCCGCACAGCAGCCACAAAGCCGGCGCTGAAAGCAGGTCAATACGGGTGCGCATGCCGGTGAACGCGAAGAAAGCGGGCAGCAGTAAAATACTGACTACGTGCTGCAACTGCTGGGTGAAGGCGCGCGCCAGCGCGCTGTCATGCGGGACCATCACGCCGAGTAAGAACGCTCCGAAAATGGCGTGGATGCCAATCGCCTCGGCCGTCAGCGCGGACAAGAGCAGGGCGACAAAGACCACCGTCATGAGTCCGACCGAGGGCTTTTGCGTTTCCCAGCGCAGCGCCACCCAGCGCAGCGCGGGCCGTGCGACGAGCAGAATCAAGGCGATGAAGACCAGCGCGCCGATCACGACAAAAAGCCCCTGGCCGACCTGGGCCTTGGCCACCCCCACGACAAACGCCAGCAAACACCAGGCCGTGACATCATCCACGGCCGCGCAGCTCAGCGCAATCACCCCCAGGTGGGTGCGGGTCAGCCGATAGTCGGTCAGGATGCGCGCCAACACCGGGAAGGCCGTGATGGACATCGCGACGCCGAGGAACAGCGCAAAGCTGGTGAACGGCACGCTGCGATCGGAAAGCTGCGGATACAACAGCAGCGCCAGCAGCGAGCCCAGCATGAAGGGTACAAGGATGCTGGCATGCGAGGTGGCGATGGTGGCGTGGGTGCGCTCTTTCAGCCGCGCGGGGTTGAGCTCCAGGCCGACCAGGAACATGTACAGCACGACGCCGAGCTGCGCAATCAAGCCTAAATAGGGACCGACGGACGGCGGCAAGATCAACGCGGAAAGCTGCGGCCCCAGCAGGGATGGGCCGAGCAGGATGCCCGCCACCACTTCGCCGATCACCGCCGGTTGCCCCAGGCGCGCAAAGAGCCGGGCCAGCACTTGCCCTGTGATGATGATGGCCGTGAGCGCCACAAGCACGTGCAAAAAGACATCAGGCGTTGGGGCCGTGACCAGGGACGGTTCTGCGCTGCGGGCCACCGGCGCCAGCAGCGTCTCACCCTGCCGGCGGATGAGCAGAAAGCCGCCGACGGCAGCGGTGACCATCAACACATACCCCATGGCCGCACGCAGAGGCGAGCGGGCGCGCAACGAAGTTGGCTTGGCGAGGTCCGATTCCATTGGGCTATCATACCGTATGCCGTACTATCTGCCAAGTTGCGCGGCTGCGCAAGCGCATAACGTACGGCTGCCAGTCGTGCCAACGAACGTGAAGACCCGCCCGGTTGGCGCGCGCTTGCCTGGACGCTCGGTTGAATCATCGTCAAAAAATGGACTCATGACGGTGTTGTGGTATAATGGCAGCGAAGCAATAGGGGATGAGGCTCCCCAGGATGCAGCATCCAAAATGTCGCAAGACTGATAGCCTCTACCGGAGCGGTAACGCCTGTGGTAGAGGCTATTTTTGTTGAGTTAGAGGTATCGTACGATGAAGAATCTCTGGATCGGATCGGGCGCATTCCTGGGCGCCAACCTGCGCTTCATCCTCCAAACCTGGACCGCTAATCGCTGGGGTTCAGATTTCCCCTATGGCACCCTGATCATCAACATTTCTGGCAGCTTGATTCTGGGCTTCTTTGTTACATTGGTGACGCAGCGGTTGACGGTGTCGCCCGAATGGCGTGCGTTCGTCGCCGTAGGATTGTTGGGCGGATTTACGACCTTTTCCTCTTTCAGCGTCGAGACGTTAAGCTTGTTGCAGATGGGGCGCTGGTCGTGGGCGGCCTTTTACCTGGCCGGCAATGTGCTCCTGGGGTTGTTGGGCGCCTACCTGGGTATCATCCTGGCGCGCGTCATCTGAGGTGAGCGGAGGTGAACGATGGAAATCGTTGGAACAGCCACAAAAGTAACAATCTATATCGGTGAGAGCGATCGCTGGAGCCAGAAACCACTCTACATGGCGATTCTAGAGATGCTCAAGTCCGAAGATTGCGCCGGGGCCACTGTGCTGCGCGGCCTGGCGGGCTTTGGCGCGCATAGCCGCATCCACACGGCGACGATCGTCGACCTGTCGGCCGATTTGCCGCTGGTCATCGTCTGGGTGGATGACCCCGCGCGGGTGTTGCGCGTGATGCCGCGCCTGACCGAGATGGTGGTTGAGGGCCTGGTAACGCGCGAGGAAATTGAGGTCGTCACGTACGGTCATCGTGCGCTGCGCGCGCTGCGCGCGGCTGCGCCGGTGCGCGACCTGATGAGCCGCGAGCTGCGCACGGTGACACCGGATACGCCGGCTGAGGAAGCCCTGGAAATCCTGATCAAGCAGGCGTATCGCAGCCTGCCGGTTGTCAACGATGAGCGCCAGATCGTAGGCATTCTAACTGATGGTGATGTGCTGGCGCGCTTGGGGTTGCCCGGCGCTGGCGTACAGTCAGCGTTGACGGCCGCCGAGCTGGGACGCGAGATGAACGCGCTGCGGCGCAGCGGGCTGACCGTGGCTGACCTCATGGTCAGGCCCGTGGTCACCATCGCCGAAGATGCAGCCATTGCGGATGCGGTGCGCGTGATGACCGAACGCGGGATCAAGCGCGTGCCGGTCGTAGATCGAATCGGTCGCGTGGTCGGCATTGTCAGCCGCGTGGACGTGCTGCGCGCCCTGGCGCAGCCATTGCCGCGTGAAGCCTCAGAACGTGTGCTGCCGCCAGGAGAGCATGTCAAGGTTAAGGATGTGATGGTGGTGGATGTGCCGACCGCCCAGAGCACGACGCCGTTGAATATCGTGGTTGACCTGCTGGTAAATGCAACGCAGCGACGGATCGTGGTGGTGGATGCCCAACGTCACGTCTTGGGGATCATCACCGACGGCGACCTGCTCAAGCGCGCAGGCGCCGCCGACCGCGTCGGCCTGCTGCAGGCGTTTGCCCGACGGTTCAGCGGAGGAGGCGCTACGATCGAACTGACCAAGCGCATGGCTGATGAGGTGATGACCGCGAACCCCATCACTGTCACCCCGGAGACGCCGCTGCTCGATGCCCTGCGACTGCTCCTGCAGCATAAGTTCAAGCGCTTGCCCGTGGTCGACGCGGAAGGCCGCATGGTCGGTCTCGTTGGCCGTGGGGCGATTCTACAGGCCTTGGCGACCGATCTTCCTGGCGACTGATTTTTCCCCATTGGGCCAGGTGGTCACAACGTGACTAATCAGTGGCTCACGTCGTTACAGGCAGCTTTTCTGAATTGCATTGGCCGACCGCTTGCTCGATCGGATTCGTCCGCCAGAGGAGTTGGGCTGAGATCGGCTGGCCTAACACAGCGTGGCTGCCTGACGAACGAACCCAGCGAGCGCCTGGCAATTTGTCAGAGAAAGTGCGTCGTTCAGCCGATTGCGCGGGCGATGATAAACGCGGCCCCGGCCGCCACCCCGCCAATTAACATGGTTTGGATGGCGCTGCGGATCGGTTTGGCGCCGGTGAAGGTGCCTTTGACGTAGCCAAAGATCAACAGCGCCAGTAGAGTAAATACTACCGAAACCGGCAGGGCGCGCTGCGCCGAGCCGAGAAGAATATAGGGCAGTAGCGGCACGATGCCGCCGGCGATGTAGGCCAGCGCAATGGTCAGGGCGCTGCGCAGCGCACGCTTGGGGTCTGGCTCTTCCAGGCCGAGCTCGAAGCGCATCATGAAATCTACCCATGACCGGGGATTGGCGCGCAGCGCTTCCACGACTGGCGCGGCTTGCTGGTCGTTCAGGCCGTAGCTGCGGAAAATCCCGGTGACCTCGGCCACTTCGGCGTCTGTTTTCTCGATAATCTCGCTTTCTTCGCGCCTTTTTTCGCTGGCATAGTGTTCAGCGTCGCTGCGCGCAGCCAGAAAGCCGCCAAGGCCCATGGCAATGGAACCGGCGGCGATTTCGGCCAGGCCAGCCGTCACGATGATAGCCGCCGAATCAACGGCGCCGGATAAGCCGGCCGCCAGGGCAAAGGGAACCGTCAAGCCATCGGACATACCGATGACGATGTCGCGCACGCTTTCGCTCGCCGTAAAGTGGCGTTCGATGTGGGGTGTTTGTGGCATAGTGTGCTTCTTCCTCCTCTGCAGTTGCTTGCTTCTCTTCGACCTTTTCTGCACGCATAAACCCGGAGCGCTCAACGCATGGCCGCGCCGGGTCACGATGGCAGGGTTGCGTTGTCATCATACTCGCGTCAGTTGCCAGGCGCCATGACGCCGCGCAGGTTACGCTGGGCGGAGATGAAGCGCGGCCGATGATTGACACAACTTGGTCTGGAATGTAGAATAGACCGCCAACGCAGGACGCTGATGATAAATAAACTGACGATGGGAAATGCTTGTGCCTGAACCAATGCAACGCCTGCTGCAACTGAATCAAGATGAGCGCACCATCCTGTCCCTGCTTGTGGCCGCCCACCAGATGGGATCGCGCGTCTCACGCCAGTCGGCGCCGCGCTATGCTGGCATGGACCCCGGCGTGACGCGCCATGCGCTCGACAGCCTGGTTGCCAGCGGTATTCTCATTGCGTCCGAGGGAAAGTCGGGTAACAGCGCCTATACCATCACGTCAACTTATCGGGAGGCCGCCATTGCCCTGGTGACGCAAAACCCTCTCCCATTGACGTCAGAGACCGTGCGCCCGGACCCGGCTGCCCCTCGGTTTTCTGACTGGCTGAATTTCTTGCGCAGCCTGCAGCGGGCGCCTCAGCCGTGGGTCAGCCAGCCAGCCGTATCCAAGCCGGGCGTTACCGTCACGATTCAGCAAACCTGGCAGCTGATGTCGTTCTGGTCGGGATTGGCGACGACAGAAGATCGCAGAATCGCGCCCACGTCGCGCCTGGCGCCCTTCCTGGCGCAAGCGCCGCGCGATCAAATTGCCCAGCTCCTCTGGGTCTGGCAGCAGAGCGATCCGGGTTCCGTCAACCTGCTGCGCCATCTATGCCAGCAGACGCAGCCCTCGGCTTGGTACAACCTATCAGACATCAAGCGCCTACAGCAGTCCTACCTCAAAGATTGGTCGCAGTGGAATTCTAACGACGTGAGTCTGCTCAAGAACAGCCTGGCCTGGTCGCTCGATTTGGGATTGCTGCTGCTGGCGAGAACGGGCAGCGGTTCTGAGACGCTTGGCTTGAGCGACGCGCTGTTTGACTGGTATCAGGCGGGCGCGCCGCTGCAACCGCCGCTGGCCCATCAGAACCACAGCCAGCTGTTTACCCTGATGCTGCAGCGCCGGTTGAATTGGACCGATCTCGAGACGCGCTGGGGTCTGACCATCTTGGTTGATCGCAACCCTGGTGAACGGATCACCGCCTTACTGCAGGCTATGCGCGATCGTGAGAGTTTGATCAGCCAGCTTCTGGAGCTGCCGTTTGACGGCCGCAACCTGCTGCGTCGTATCCTGGACAGCCGGGCGCATACCGTGGATAAGGTCGCCGCAGAGGAGACTGAATCCCTGACCAAACTGCTTGCCCATGGGCTGGCATTCGCGGCGCCGGGCGCTCAAGGCTGGTGCATCGCGGATGAGATGGCGGCGGCTCTCCAGGCAATCTTCGATACCCGCGCGGCGTCTGAGTCGCTGGCGCTGTTTGTTGACGAGGCGCCCTGGATTCGCCACGACAACCTGGCGATCCACAGCGATTTGCTCGCCTATCTACTAACCCTTTCCCCCAGCCAAGATCAAGCTGCTCGTCTATCAGGCAGCTATCTCGGCTATCCACGAGCCGTCAGCCCCTGGTACCTGGTGCCAGAGTCGCGATCAGACGCGAACCGTCACCAATGGATTCAACAACTGGCGACCGCGCGTCAGCTCGTTCAGGATCAATACCCCTATGCTGGATTTGTCAGGATCCGCCCGCTCGCGGCCTTTTTCCAACGTCCCTGGAAGATGCGGCATTTTGATCTCCTACAGAGCGCCAGCGGCTCTATCCCTTACGGCCAGGTGCCCCTGACGCCCATCGTAGACACCCTGCTTCGGCGCCCGCCCGCAACCTGGGTGCGCCTGAGCTGGCTTTATCAAACCCTGTTCGATGACCAGGATGCGTTGAGGCGCCAGACCGCTGGCTATTACTGGGCGAAAACGTCCCTGGCGCAGATGGCGCAAAGTGTCAACGGCTCCCTGTTTGGCGCGCTCTTGTGGCTCGGGCTTGTCGAGGTCGCGGCGCAGGAGAGTGGGCCGGTGGCGGTGCGCGTGACGCCGCTGGGGCAAGAGCTGCTGCCGCGGCTGGAGAAGAAATCAGATCCGGCGCCGGGCGATGATGTCAGCGTTCAGGTCGTGCACCGCGCTCCGGGCATTCTCAGTATCGAAAATCATCCGGCGGTCAGCGAGCTGATCTATCGCGCCGCGCGTCTGGGCCGCGTGGTTGACGTCGGCCGCACCTGGGAGATCGAATTGAGACGCCAGCAGATCGAGCGCGCCAATGCGAACGACGTGGCTCAGTTGCAGCAGTGCCTGCATGCCTATGGCATCGCCCTGACAATGCTTACAGCCTGACTCAGCCGCGCCTCTGCCGCAGGTGTATCCCAACCAACACAAGGAAGCGTCCATTGCATCAGCAAGATAGGATTCGCAGCGTGGGCACTCAACAGAAACCTGACCCGATCAAAGTAGAACTCGACCAGTACACAGTGGCTGAACTGCGCGAGATAGCCAAACGGCGCGGGGTCAAGCTGCCGGCCAGCCCCAAACAGGCAGTGGTTGACACCCTGGCCGCCGATCTCAACAACCCCACGGCTAACCGCGCCGTGATCCAGCGGTTGTCGCTGGAGTTACGTCAGGCGCTTGACCTTCTGGCCTGGTATGACAAGATCGAGCAAAGCAGCAGTCAACGTCTCTTGACGACATGGGGCCTCACGCGCACCCCTGCCGAATTGTGGCGACAGATGGGACAATTGAAGGGTTATGGCCTCGCGCTTGGGCGCTACAGCACAACCATCGCGATCTCGCCGGCGATCATCAACCTGGTCCCGGTCGTTCTGCCCGCGCCCGTGTCGCCGCAAACACCGCCGGCGCGCAGCGACCGGCTGGCCCCCGTGGCCCTCGACGCACTGGTCATCATCCTGGCGACCTATGCCATGACGCATTCAACGCGCCTGGCAGTTGCGTCTCAATGGCGCGCCGCGCCTCTAGGTCAGCGCCAGGAGTTTGCCCCGGCTCGCGTCAGCCCCAATTTACCGACTGAGCTGCTCAGCGCCTATGAGGAAATACCAGCGGTCATCTGGGAGTTGGCGCTGGCCTTGATGGAAGAGCTGCACCTGACGACAACCCACGCGCATACCCTGGCGGATAAGGAGCGGCTGCTAGAGTTCGCCAGCCAGACGTCTGCGGCCCGCCTCAGCCGTCTCTATGCTGCCTGGCTCTCGCTCTCTTCGTGGGGCGAATGGCGCCTGCTCAGCCAGCAGCAAGCGGTAGATGTCGTCTATCGGCCGGCCTTTGGGCGCCAAGCGGACCCCGCGGTCTTGGACAGCGGCTGTCGGCCGGCGCGCAGTCATCTGCTGCGCCTGCTCAAGCGCCTGACGCCCGGCCCGTGGTATCGCAGCCAGGATGTAGCGCAC
>CAZEPA010000189.1:0-7699 GCA_964513955.1 uncultured Anaerolineae bacterium
TGCCCAGGCTGCATGCCGCTTTGACCCCCGCCTTGCAAATGATCAAGGCAATCAGGTCAAAAACCGCAAAGACGGCGAGCACAATGGCGCCGACGACCGAGAGCGAGATGAAGAAGGTCAGGACAATCACCAGCGTGGCGGCGACCGCGCCGGCCAGCAGATTGTTGAACTCAATGCTGTCGGCGGAGAGGCCGCCCTTGCCCCAGGCGGCGAAGAAGAAGGCCCAGGTGGCGACGCCGCCGATGGCCGCGCCCACCGCGCCGGCCTTGGCCACGCTGGAGTTGAGGGAATTGCGGAAACCCAACACCATCGTCCCAAGCCCTTTGACCTGCTCGCTGAAAGGCAAGCTCTGGAAGGTGGCCTGGACTGTCTTGTACATCGCCACGGCATCCAGCGTCTGGTTGACTGCCGTCATGGCGCTCAACATGATCTGGCCGGCCGTCTGGCCCCCCTTGATGTTGGTCAAAGCGAAACCGAGCGCCGTCAGGACGAGCATGGGCCCGACCATGATCTGCCGGTAGCGGGCAATGCGGTTAATATCACCTTGTGCCATTGCGCGTTGGACGGCGAGCTTTTTGTCGAGAACGTTGAGCTGTTCTTGAGTGAAGATGAAGTTGCCTTTCACCTCCATGTTGCCCACGATGTAGAAATTTAGTTCTTTCCACGCCTGGCGACTCAAGCCGGTGTTTTTCAGCATGGCATCCATCGCCAGGTAGGGTACGGCTTTGCCGGCAGATGCCAGCGCCTGCTCATAGACGCGGCGCAAATCCTCGTCCCTGATATCGGCGGCCTGCAGGCGGATAGCGCCGTTCGAAGTCAACGCCGAGCCAAGCCCCGTGGCGCCGTTCTGCGAAAGCACCTGCTCCGAGCCTGTTGTCCCGCCCATCGTGATAATGACGATCGCAGACTGCTGTTCCACCGGCACGGCCGGCGGAGACCCAGGGTTGCTCTGGGCGAGCGGGTAGCGGTTTTCAAGCTCAGCCAGGTATTCCTGCGAGGTCTGGCGCACCCAGCTATTGCTGACGTAACGGTAGGGAGACAACGTGTAGCCGCCGGTGATCATTTCGGGAACATCGGTCAAATTAACCTGGACATTACGACCGGTCCAAGCGATGTTGCTGTTGCTGCCGGCGCGCATGTCTATGTTGGTCGCGCGGAAGCGCGCTTCGCGCACGAACAGCAGCGATGGCTTGGTGGCGGCCGTGCCGCTGAAATGGCTGTTGAGGATCGCCGGGGCTAACTGGCCGCCGGCTATCATCGTTGCCTCGTCCTCGTGAGTAAAGCTGTGCGTTTCCACGCGCAGCCGGTTTTGCGCGATGCCCCAACGCTGTCCTATGGTGGCGCCGCTGTTGCTCAAATGGTCCCATCGCTGCTTAATCACGGGGATGGTGATGTCGCGCTGGCCGTTGCCGATGCAGTAGCCCTGGTTGTCGGTCAGATCGCAGTCACGGTTGATCAGGAAGCTGCGGTCCAAGCCGCTCATCATCTGCACGAGCGCGTCGTCCTCGGCCACATCGGGATCAGTGGCCGGGTCTTCGTAGACGATCGCCATCTCGACGCCGCGATCCTCACGGACGTTGAGGCCCGTCAAATAGAAATCGTCGTAATACGCGTGTAGGATCGTCAGCCTATTGCCGGCGATCTTGTTTGTGACCGCGGCGTACGCGTCTGGATTGGCGTACTGCTCATTGAGCGCCTGAACCGCCCAGCTCAGGCGCACCTGCTGCGGCTGCCAGGTCGCGCCGGTCTGGTAGAGCAATTGCGCGCTAAACGCGACCTTCTGCCCGGTGGTCTTGTCTTCGACCAGGTTGAGCGGCACATACACGTAGTAGCCGCCGTTGCCGGCCGGCTGGACGCTGATGTTGTATTTTGCCAGCAGTTGCGTGTCCAGCGCGCCGCCGGTCGTACGCGGCAGGCTGCTCAGGTCGTTGAGTTGCACTTCCAGCATCGGCACCAGCTTGAGATCGCCGTTGGCGTCGGGTGTCATGTTGCAGTTGCTGCCGCCAGTGGCGACGCAGTAATCGAAGAGCGTCTTGTTGTCCCAGTCCTGCATGTTGCCCTTCTCATCTTTGGGCCAGTTCAGGACGTTGAAGGCGTACCACAGATGATCCGGGTTGGTAGGACGCAGTTGCACACTGACGTACGTATAACGGTTCGCCTGCAGACCGCTGATGGTCAGATTCAATGGATTGGCCTGGTTGAACGCGACCAGATTGCCGGCGTTGTCCTTGCTGGCGGTGAGGCGAGAGATGTCGCTGTCGTCCGGCACGCCGTCGCCGTCGTCATCGAAGTCGTATAGATCGGGTGTGCCGTCGCCGTCGCGGTCAGGCGTCGTGAGGTTCCATTCCAGGCCGTCTATGACGCCGTCCCTGTTGGTATCGGGCCACATCGGGTTGCCGTACCAGCGCTGGCCGCCGACCACAAAGCCGGCGACTTCGTCGTAGTCGCTGATGCCGTCGAGGTCAGTGTCCTTGTTGAGCGGGCTGGTGCCGATGCGGTCTTCAATCTCATCGGTCAGGCCGTCGTTATCCGAATCCGCGCTGCTGTTGCTGCTGCGTAGGTCCAGCGACGCCAGCGGAACCAAGGGCTGCGGGACGTTTGCCTGGGAGACGCTGGCCGCGCTTGTATTGGCCGTCTGGGCCGCGGTTTGCTCAACCTGCGCCTGGTAGGCGGCAATCTGGTCGGCCTCCGCGCTGATAACGCCAGTGCGCGCCAGCGGGCCGACGATCAAGATCGCCGCCACTGCCACATGCACCACCACCAGGGTGCGCCGCTTGGGACGCGCCACCAGCAGCGCCAGCAGCAGGGTGGCCGCCATCAGCCCCAGGTTGCCAGTCGCCTGCGCCGGCGACGGCAGATTGAGGCGCTTGAGCGCCAGGCCCGCTTTCGCCACGGCCTGCCCCCAGACGCTCGCCGCCGGCAGGCCCTCGACCTTGGTGAAATGAACGGACAGCTCGGCCTCGGTGCGGTAATCCGCGCCGGCTGCGGCTGGGATTTGCAGGCGGATGATCTCGCGCAGCGGGATGCCGCGGGCATCCACCCACAGCTCACCCTGACCTGTCATCTGCGCCAGATGCGCGGGCGCCTGCATCGCCGCGCCACGCGGCAGCGTCCTGTTGGCCACCAGCCGCTCTTGCGTGATTTGGCGCATCCGGTCGGCGTAGGCCGAGCCGTCAATGGCAAAGCTGTATTTGGCGACTTGCTGCCGACCAACCATTTCGTCGCCGACATAGACGATGTCTTTGGCGAAGTCGAGAAAGGCCAGGAAATCACCCTCGGGCGCAAAGGCCAGGTCCGCCGAGTCGCTGGCCTGCCACGCGCCATCGCCGGCGCGCGTCTCAGTTCTGCCGTCCTTGATGCGCATCTGGTAGGCTGTGCTCGAGTCGGCCGCGCTGACTGCGCCCCCCCACAGCGCCAACTGCAGGTTGTTGCGGCGGAGGTCGTTGGTCCCTTCCAGATAGAGGCTGTCGGTCTTGCTGAAACGGCCGATATTGCCGACCGTAGGCAAGGGGATGGTCTTGATCACAGCGTCGCCGGAAAAAGCATAGCTGGCGCTAAGGCGGATGTTGTTCCAGGCCTGTTCCACTCGCGTCGCACCCGCGGCCTCTGCCCCCACCCGCTGCTGGTAAGCTAACAGGCCTATCATCACCAGGACGACACCAATCAGGCTTATCCGTACAGTTCGAGCAATCCAATTGTTGTTCATAACGAATGCCTTCCTGCCTCCAAATTCGCGTCACCAGAAAAGAGGGAAAACGTAAATGAGCACAAAGACGAGAGCACTAAGCGGATTTTGAGATGATGAGGAACCAACTAGGCGCTTCAGTGTTTTCCAAAACGGGAACATTTTTATATCATAGGCAAGCCAGGTTGTCAAGAAAGAATTTGAAAACTTGACCATACAGTTTCTTCTCGTATACAATTCCAGTGCGCCAACGCTCCTCGGAACGTCGGAGGTTGGGTGATTATGATCGCTGCAACCACGGCAAAGTCCACCTGAGTATGGGCTACGCGCAGAAATTACAAGGCACCCACCGTTGTCGGCGGTTGTCGAGTTGACGCCGCCAGAGAGGGCCATGAAGGTAAAAGTAAATGGAAGCCGTACAGCGTCTTTTTGATCAGAATAGAGCCTGGTCCGCAAACATCCGCGCCCATGATGCGCATTTTTTCGAGAATCTGTCTCATCAACAGTCGCCTGCCTATCTGTGGATTGGTTGTTCTGACAGCCGTTTACCAGCAAGCCAAATTGTTGGCCTCTTGCCGGGAGAGTTGTTCGTGCACCGGAATGTGGCGAATCTCGTCGTCCATACGGATTTGAACTGTCTGTCGGTGATGCAATATGCGGTTGACGCGCTCAAGGTTAAACACATCATCGTGTGTGGTCATTACGGATGCGGCGGGGTGCAGGCCGCCCTGAGCAATCAGCGGGTGGGCCTGGTGGACAATTGGCTGCGCCATATTCGGGATGTGTACGAGAAGCACGAAACGCAGTTGACCGCCATCGCCCAAGAGAGCCGCCGCTGGGCGCGCCTATGCGAGTTGAATGTGATCGAACAGGCGCTCAATGTGTGCCAGACCACGATTGCCCGTGACTGCTGGCAACGGGGACAACCGCTGATGGTCCATGGCTGGATCTACAATCTTCGGGATGGACTTCTGCGGGATCTGGGTTTCAGCGCGGCGCAGGCAAATGATGCCGCGGCGGCGTACCAGACTGCGATTGCCCATCCGGTAGACCAGGGGTGACCAGCCGTTGCCGCGGCGGCGCGCGGGTGCAGCTATTTTGATAAAGCGGCGCGGCCTGCTACAATCGTCACCCCCACCGCGGTCGGCTCGGCCGCGTATTTCCCTGCCCGGTTGTACGCCGGTCACCATGGGAGGAACCCATGTCGAAAACCTACCATATTCACACGTTCGGCTGTCAGATGAACGTGGCCGACAGCGGTCACGTCGCTGCCGAGCTTGACCGCCTCGGCTACGTCCCCACCGACCAGGAGGATAGCGCCGATGTCCTGGTCATCAACACCTGCGTCGTGCGTGACAGCGCGGAAGAGAAGGCGGTCGGCAAATTGTGGGCCTGGAAGCCGCTGAAGAAGAACCGCCCAGATACTACCATCGCCCTGATGGGGTGCCTGGTCGGCGTCAAGCCTGCGCCCGAACTGCTCAAACGGTTTCCGCATGTGGACGTGCTGCTTGCACCCTCAGATCCGCAGCCATTGGTGAACCATCTGCGGAATCTGCGGCTGACCGAGGAACTGGCCTCCATCGAAGCGGGCCAATTGGCCCGCCGCTACCACGTGCAGGATGAAGATGAAGCCGCCGCGCCGCGTTGGCAGAGCGTCAAGCACATTTCATCGCAGGGCCAGGCGCCGATTGCGGCCCACGTTCCGATTGTGTACGGGTGCTCGCACGCCTGCACCTTTTGCATCATCCCCTTCCGCCGCGGCATCGAGCGCAGCCGACCCATTCACGAGATCGTGGACGAGGTGCGCAGCCTGGTCGCCCAGGGCGTGCGTGAAGTCACGCTGCTAGGTCAGATTGTAGATCGCTACGGCTACGACACTCGCGCCTCAGCGCATACGCCTGACCTGGCTGACCTGCTCTACGCGGTGCACGAAGTGGAGGGCTTGCAGCGCATTCGTTTTCTCACGAGTCATCCGAATTACATGAGCGATCGCATTCTCGACGCCGTGCGCGATCTGCCGAAGGTCATGGAGCACATCGAGGTGCCTTGCCAGGCCGGCAATGATGAGGTGTTGACCGCTATGAAACGCGGTTACAGCGTGGCCGAGTATCGCGCGCTCATCCATCGCATCCGTGCGCGCATCCCCCACGCCGCGATACACACCGATATCATCGTAGGCTTTGCCGGCGAAAGCGAGGCGCAGTTCCAGGACACCTACGATCTGTTGGCCGAATTAAGACTCGATAAGGCGCACCTGGCGCGCTATTCGCCGCGCCCCGGCACCGTCAGCGCGCGGCGCATGACCGACGATGTGCCAGACGCGGAAAAGCACCGCCGCCTGCACGCGCTGGAAGACCTGCAGGAGCGCATCCAGGCTGAAAAAAACCGATCGTTGCTCGGTGAAACGGTCGAGGTGCTCGTGGAGGATCAGCACAAAGGCAAATGGCGCGGCCGCTCGCGCCAAAACAAACTGGTCTTCTTTGAAGATGCCGGCCACTGGCGCGGGCAGTTGGCGCAGGTGCGCATCACCTGGGCCAGCGCCTATTCGATGCAAGGCACATTGGCTGCGACCGACGTCGCTACCCCGCTCACTCAGGCGCTGGTCTCGTTGTTCGCCTGAACGTCTGTCCGTGTGCCACAATCGGTGCAAAACCAGCCCCTGTGGGGCGTGAGGTGATACCATGACGATCATGCAGCGTGAGCCGCTCACGAAGGCGGTGGACCCGATAGTCTACCCGGAAAGTGATGGCAAACCGATGGCGGAAACTGACCTCCACCGCGAAATCATGATCTGGATCATTCATCTGCTGCAGCGTTTCTTCGCCGGACAGCGCGTTTATGTCAGCGGCAATCTGCTCATCTATTACGAACAAGGGAACCCGCGCCGATCGGTGGCCCCCGACTGCTTTGTTGTGTGGGGTGTGGAGTCGCACTACCGGGCGAACTACAAGCTGTGGGAGGAGGGCCACGCGCCGCAGGTGGTCTTCGAGATTTCCTCCAAAACTACTCAGCGCGACGATCTCGGCGTCAAGATGCGCCTCTATGCACAGTTAGGCGTGGAGGAATACTACCTGTACGATCCAACCGGCGACTACCTCGAACCGCCGCTGGCGGCTTTTCGACTTGTGGGCGGCGGTTTTGTCCCCATGCAGCCGGTCAAGGAGGAAGCGCCCGTGGGTGATCTGGCCTTCTTGCTCGGCGAAGGCGAGCCGCCGGAGTTCATCAGCCCGCGGCTAGGCCTGCGGCTGGCGTTGGACGAGCAGCGCCGGCTGCAGTTCTACGACGTGACCACCGGTCAGCGCCTGCTCAGCGATGGTGAGGCCCGTCAATTGGCCGAAGCCGAAGTGCAGGCTTTGCGCGCCGAGTTGGCGCGGCTGCGCGGCGAGTTGACGTGAGCCACCTGCCTCCGGTCTCGGTCGCCTTGACAGCCCTTGACATTCCACACCGTGTGTTTCGGCATCCGGGGCCAGTGCATTCCTTGGAGCAGGCGGCCGCGGAACGCGGTCAGCAGCCAGAACAGGTTGTCCGCAGTATTCTCTTTCGGCTCGGCGAGGGCAACTACCGCATGGTGCTCGTGGCGGGGCCGGCGCAGATCTCCTGGCCGACGCTGCGCCGTCATCTGGGCGTGTCGCGCGTCACCATGGCGACGCCCGACGAAGTGCTGGCCGTGACCGGCTACCCGATTGGCGCGGTGTCGCCGTTTGGCATCGCGCAGCCCCTGCCGATCCTGGTGGATGAAAATGTGTTTGCGCCGGCCGAGGTTTCGATCGGCTCTGGTGAGCGCGGGGTGACCGTGATCCTTGCCGCCGAAGCGCTGCGCCAGGCCCTGGGCGATGTTGAGATCGGCCGCTTCTGCGAGTAGCACGCGGTTTTGCGGCCTGAACAAACGAATGCGGCGCTGGCAACATACGATGCCAGCGCCGCATTTTGTTTGCGGCTCACGCCTGCCACTGCGCCGCAGCCAGCATCACATCTACAATATCAATGCGGCCGTCGTGATCGAGGTCCAGGCGT
>CAZEPA010000190.1:0-7669 GCA_964513955.1 uncultured Anaerolineae bacterium
CAGGGGAGGTAGCGCCGACGGCTGAAGCGCGGCGGCGGGTAACAGAGGTCGTTCAGCTCCACCAGGTCAAAACCCAGGGCGGCCGCGGCCGCGGGGATGTCGTGCAAGGTCAGCCGGCCCGCGTAGAGCGCATCGTGGAAACACCAGGCTGAAACTCCAAGCGACAGTTGCATGGTTTACTCTGTCACCTGCACGCCGTGGCCCTCGACCACGCGACCGATCTCCCAGGCCAACTGACCGAGCTGCGCGCAGGTCGCGTAGAAAATGGCCCGCTGCGCCGACGGCACAGCCAGGAGTAAGCCGCCAGAGGTTTGGGGATCATACAGAAGCGCTTCGTCGGCGTTACTAAGCTCGGGCGGCGACTGTACGCGCAGGCTGAAATAGCGGCGGTTGCTGTGCGTGCCGCCGGGCGCCATGCCGGCCTCGGCGTAGCGGCGCGCGCCGGGCAGCAGAGGCAGCGCCGCCAACGAAATCTGCAGCGCACCCGCGCTGCCCTCGGCCATCTCGCTGGCATGGCCGAGCAGCCCAAAGCCGGTAATATCCGTGGCGCAGCGCACGCCCGCGGCCTGTCCCGCGCACATGGCGTGGCGATTGAGGGTCAACATGCTGGCGACGGCCGTCTCCACCTCGTTGGCGTCCGCCTGTTCACGCTTGAGCGCCGTGCTGATGAGCCCGGTGCCCAGCGGCTTGGTGAGCACCAACAGATCGCCCACTTGCGCGCCGGTCTTACGGAAAATGCGCTCCGGGTGGGCTTCGCCGATCACCGCCAGGCCATAGACCGGTTCTGGGTTCTTGATCGTGTGCCCGCCCACGATGAGGGAACCGGCGCTGCGCACCTTCTCGGCGCCGCCCAGCAAGATCTGCGCGATCACCTCTGCGGGCAGGCTTTCAGGGAAGGCGGCGATATTCAACGCAAACAGGACCTCGCCGCCCATGGCGTAGACATCGCTCATGGCGTTGGCGGCGGCAATCGCGCCAAAGGTATACGGGTCATCCACAATCGGCGTAAAAAAGTCAGTCGTCGCAATCAGCGCCCGCTCGGCGCTGAGTTGATAAACAACCGCGTCATCGGGCGCGTTGAGTCCAACCAGCACCGCGGGATGCTGCTGGGATGGAAAGAGCGGTTCGAGCTGACGCAGAACCTGCGCCAGGGCCTCAGGCGCCAGTTTCGACGCTCAGCCCGCGCAACTGGCCAGGCTGGTCAGGCGCACACGGCCGCGCAGATCATCGGTTGCCATCGTTGAGAACTCCAATCGGCAGAATGTGGGGCATTATAGTCGAAGAGCGGCTCATTAGCAAGCGTGTGCAAACAAATCACCCTTAATCATTTGACAGTCACGCCAGAAGACGGGTATAATGCACGCCATGACACGGGAGAGGAGCGCCTTACTTCCTCGCCCGTTTTCTGCTGTAATAAACTGGAACCAAGTTCAGGCTGCCGCTCTCGTAACGGCTGTTGAACGGAATTATCTTTGGAGTAGGAGTCTCTGATGCCTAAGCGAACGTGGCAACCAAAAGTCAAGCGGCGCCTGCGCGTGCACGGTTTCCGCAAACGAATGCAGACCACCGATGGTCGCAATGTGATCAAGGCGCGGCGCCTGAAGGGCCGCAAGCTGTTATCGGTTGCGCTGACCTGGCGCAAGATGCCGCCGAAGTAAGCGTTAAGCTGTCTAGTTGTCGGTCCAGCGTCGCTACCGGCTGCGCGAGCCGGAGCGCTTTCGCCAAGTGCGCAGCGCAGGAAAATCATGGGCTAGTCCACTGCTCGTGCTCTGCGCGTTGCCAAACGGATTAGACTATAATCGTTTTGGTTTCTCGGTCAGCCGTCGGCTGGGCGGCGCGGTGCGTCGCAACCTGGTGCGACGGCGTCTGCGTGAAATCATTCGCCTGCAGAGCGCGGATATTGAGCCGGGGTGGGATGTGGTCATGATTGCCCGCCCACTCGCGGCCCAGGCCGATTTCGCAACTTTGAAGGCGGCCTGTCTGGCGCTGCTCAAACGTGCACAGTTGTTATGATCGTAGGTTTGATCGCACCCTTGTTATGATCGTAGGTTTGATCGTTACGCATGGCTAAGGCTCTCACGCTGCAATTGATTCGGCTTTATCAGCGCTTCATTTCGCCGGCGCTGCCACCTAGTTGTCGTTTCACCCCAACCTGCTCCCATTACACCTACGAAGCCATCGAACGGTACGGCGTAGTCAAGGGCGGCTGGTTAGGCGTCAAGCGCATCGCGCGCTGCCACCCCCTGAACGCAGGTGGCTATGACCCTGTGCCGTAAGGATATGTTGTGTTACTAAAAGGAACCAAGATGCGCAAATTACGCTCGGTTGGTCTCATTCTTCTGCTGGTGGCGCTGCTGCTGCTGCTCACCAGCTGCGGCGCGCCAACCTCGACTGACCCCAACGCCCCCCCCAGCGGCTGGTGGCAAACGTTCATCGTTTTCCCGTTAGCTGCCGCCCTGTCGTGGATGCATAAGGTTCTGGAATCCGTTGGTCTGCCCTACAGCTACGGTTTTGCGATCATCCTCTTCACCATTCTGATCAAGATCGTAACCCTACCGCTGACCATGGCGCAGCTGCGCTCTATGCGTACGATGCAGCATCTGCAGCCCCGTATGCAAGAATTGCAGAAAAAGCATGGCAAGGATCGTGAGGCGCTTTCCAAGGCCCAGATGGAGATGTACAAGGAAGCTGGCTACAATCCAGCCAGCGGCTGTTTACCGCTCCTCATCCAAATGCCCATTCTGTTCGGTCTTTACCAGGCGCTCTATCACCTGACCAACATCGGCGAGTTGGTCAAGCAAGCCTTCTTCTGGATTCCAGACCTGGCTTATCCGAAACAGACGGAAGGTTTGCAGTGGATTTCGAAGGCCTTTACCGCTGGCCAGTATGGCACGTTGATTGGCTACCTGATCCTGCCTGTCTTGTTGGTGGTGACGCAGATCATGCTGCAAAAAATGTCGCAGCCGGCCGTCGCCTCCAAAGCCGATCAAGACCCGCAGCAAGCGACCATGCAGCAGACCATGACCTTCATGCCCCTGGTGTTCGGTTTTGTCTTCATCTCCCTGCCCGCAGGTCTGTCGCTCTACTACGTGGTGAGCAATCTCCTGAGCATGATTCAACAGTATTTTGTCACCGGCTGGGGATCACTCAAGATACCTGGCATCAATCTCAACAATATGGCGCCGGCCATCAATACGCCGACCGAAGCGCCGGCGCCCATTAACACCACGGTCGCTGCCACGCGCGAAACCGAAGCTGGAGCCGCGCGAGCGCGACGTCGCATCAAAAAGAGGAAGTAGTTGGCTATGGCTACCCCACAAGAAAGCATTGAAGTTCGCGCCAAGACGGTTGATGCGGCTATCCGTGACGGCCTGCGTCGCCTCAATCTTGCGCGCGAGCAGGTGGATGTGGAAGTGCTGTCTGAAGGCAGCCGCGGCATCCTCGGATTTGGGGCCGAAGACGCACGCGTACGCTTGACGCCCCGCGCCGCCAGTCCAAGTCCCGCGCCGTCGCGACCCGCACGGCCAGAACCGCCCGCGGAACCGAAACCGGTCAGCCCGCCGCGGCCCGCACGGTGGGAAGCGCCTGCTGAACCAAAGCCGGTCAGTCCGCCGCCGCGGCCGGTGAAACCAGAGCCGCCCGTGCCTGCGCCGGTTGAACCTGCGCGGCCGGCCATGACGGCGCCGCCCGTCCCCGCAGTGGATCAGCCAGCGGCGGATGTGGAACCCGCGCCCGCGCCTAAGCCCAAAGCGGAAAAAGTTGCGGTCAGCGACAGCGTCCTGGTGGACACCGCCTCGGAGATCCTCGGCAACCTGCTGAGCCAGATGGGCATTAACGCGACCGTGCGCGGACACGCCTCCGTATCGGACATGCCGGGTCGTGATGAAGAGCCAACCCTGGTGCTAGACATCGTCGGCAATGACCTCGGCATCCTGATCGGCCGGCGCGGCGAAACCTTGAACGCGCTCCAATACTTGACCCGTTTGATGCTCAATCACCGCCTGCACCGTTGGACCAACGTCGTGGTAGATGTGGAAGAGTACAAGAATCGGCGCGAGCGCACCTTGCAGCAGTTAGCCACACGCACCGCCGAACGCGTGGCCGCCACCGGGCGCACCCTGGCCCTGGAGCCAATGCCCGCGCGCGAGCGTCGCATCATCCACATGACGCTGCGTGACCATCCTGAAGTTCATACCGAAAGCGTGGGCGAAGGCGAAAGCCGCAAAGTGACGATTATTCCGAACACGGCCCATTAGCGCGGCAAGAACCCGGTTTCTTCGAAACACGGGGGTTTTCTGTTCGCCACTGCGAGAGACCCGGTTTCTGTGAGAAACCGGGTTTCTTTTGGTTTCGCCCCGCCTATGCTACAATCAAACCAGTCAATCCTCCGATTCACTGAGCGATGCAGAGTTTATGCCGAATTTCCTGGTCATTGGTCACATCACACGCGACAGCTTGCTCAGTGGTGGTTTTGCGCAAGGCGGCACCGCCACCTACGCGGCCATCACCGCCGCACGCCTGGGCGCGCATGCCGCCATTTTGACCCGCGCCGCCCCCGATTTTCCCCTGATATCAGATCTGGACGGCATTTCGGTGGAACGGCTGCCCGCGGCCACCACCACGACATTCGAGAATCGTTATCAAAACGGGCATCGCCGGCAAACGGTGCATACGGTGGCTCCGATCATCACGGCGGCAGACGTGCCCGCGCCCTGGCGCCAGACTCCCATTGTCCTGCTGGGGCCGGTGGCGCAGGAGGTTGACCCTGGTCTGACCGCGGCTTTCCCCGGCAGCCTGGTGGGCGTCGTGCCGCAGGGCTGGATGCGCCGTTGGGATGAAGACGGCCATGTCAGCCGCCAGCCCTGGTCTAACGCCGCCGCGGTGTTGACCGGCGCCAGCGCACTGATCCTGAGCGACGAAGACCTGGGCCATGATCCCGCGGCGCTGGCTCACTACCAACGCCTGTGCCCGGTGGTGGTGTTGACCCTGGGTCAGCGCGGCTGCCAAGTCTGGCAGGACGGCCAGACCACTGTCGTGCCGCCGCGGCCGGCGGTCGAGGTGGACCCCACGGGCGCAGGCGATGTCTTTGCCGCGGCGTTTCTGATGCGCCTGGCCGCCGCCGGCAATCCGGTGCAGGCCGCCCGTTTTGCCAATGTCGCGGCCTCGTTTTCGGTCGAGGGGCAGGCCACCGACGCCATTCCTAGCCTAGCCCAGGTCGAAACATGGCTGGCTCAACATCCCCCAGAGGCGCAGAGTTCCCTGTGACGCGTATCCTTGCTTTTGCCAATCAAAAAGGAGGCGTGGGCAAAACCACCACCGCCGTCAACCTCGCGGCTTTTCTGGCGCAGGCGACCAAGCGCGTGCTGCTGGTGGACTGCGACCCGCAAGCCAACGCCACCAGCCATATCGGCGTCAACCCACAGCATGCCATCTACGGCCTGTACGACGTGCTGATTGACCACATGCCGCTGAGCAAAGTCGTCTCCCTGACTTACCGCGTCGGGCTTGACCTGGTGCCGTCCGCGCCGCGCCTGGCCGGCGCGGAGGTGGAAATGGTGGGGATGCTGGCGCGCGAGCATGTCCTGCGCCGGGCGCTGGAGCTGGCGGCCCCAGGCTACGATTATGTCCTCCTGGACTGCCCGCCCAGCCTGGGCCTGCTGACGATCAACGCACTGACCGCGGCCGACGGCGTCATCATCCCCATTCAGTGCGAATACTTTGCGTTGGAAGGACTGGCGCACCTGCTGGCGACGATTGACCTGGTGCGCAAGAGCCTCAATCCGGCGCTGACAGTGCAGGGGCTGGTGCTGACCATGTTCGACGGCCGCACCAACCTGGCGCAGCAAGTCGTGAACGAGATTCGCAAGAACGCGCCCGCGTTCGTCTTTGACACCCTGATTCCGCGCAATGTGCGCCTGAGCGAAGCGCCCAGTTTTGGCGAAGCGATACTGACCTACGCGCCCCGTTCGCCCGGCGCCCAGGCCTATGAGGCGCTGACGCAGGAGCTGCTGAAGCAAGAAACATCACCGAGAGGCAGGCACATGCCATGAGCAACATCAAACGCGGCCTGGGCCGCGGTTTAGGCGCCTTGATCCCAACCGCGCCCCCTCCCGCATCGGACATCAGCCAGGCGTTCGTGGAACTGGACATTGCCGACATCGCCCCGAACCCGCGCCAGCCGCGCCAGACCTTCGACAGCGAGGCGCTGCAAGAGCTGGCAGCTTCGATTCATGCGCACGGCCTGATTCAACCGCTCATCGTGACGCGCGCCGCGGGCGCGCAAGCAGACGCGAGCGGCCCGGCGTATTTTCTCATCGCCGGTGAGCGCCGTTGGCGCGCCGCGCGCCTGGCCGGCCTGAGCCGGGCGCCGGCGATCGTCAAAGAGGCCAGCGATCAAGCCGTGCTGGAAATGGCGCTCGTGGAAAACGTGCAGCGCGCGGACCTCAACCCGCTGGAAGAAGCCGCCGCTTACAACATGCTCATCGAGGAGTTTGGCTTGACGCAGGCGCAGGTGGCGACGCGTGTGGGCAAAGCGCGCGTCACCGTGACCAACCTGCTGCGCCTGCTGCGCCTGAGCGAGCCGGTCAAAGAGGCGCTAATGACGAGCGATCTATCGGAGGCGCAGGCGCGGCCGCTGGTCGGTTTGGATGACGATTTGCAGGCAGAGGCGCTGGCGCTCATCCGCCGCCGTCACCTGACCGCGCGCCAGGTCGAAGAGATGGTGCACCGCCTGACCCTGGCCGCGGCGCCAGAGGCGCCAGCCGAGAACGAGCCTGATCCGCAGGCGCTGCACGTGCAAGCCCTGGAAAGCAGCCTGCGCGAACGCCTGGGCACCAAGGTCGAGATCAGCCGCGGCGTGCGCGGCCGCGGCCGCCTGGTGATTCATTTCTACTCCGATGAAGAACTGCAGGCCGTGATTGACGCCATTGCCGGCGGCGAGTAAATCACACC
Organism: uncultured Anaerolineae bacterium; assembly: GCA_964513955.1. Lineage (GTDB taxonomy): Bacteria > Chloroflexota > Anaerolineae > SSC4 > Amarolineaceae > Amarolinea. Next base: position 6,952 of record CAZEPA010000190.1, read on the forward strand.
GCCTACGCGATCTACCACGGAATACACAGACCACACGGAATGGCGTCGCTCCTGTCTTCCGCGCATTCGGCCTGTTCCCTGCTTCATCAACGCCTATCACGCAGACGAGAAGGTAAGCCACCATGCATCCAACCATGCTCCTGACCAATGCACGCATCTACACGCAGGATACGGACTGCCCCACGGCGCGCGCCGTCGCGCTGGCCGGCAACCGCATCCTGGCCGTGGGCGATGATTTGAGTCACCTGGCCGGCCCCGGCACGCAGACGCACGACCTGGGCGGCCGCACCGTGCTGCCCGGGTTCATTGACGCCCACATTCACTTCGTTGGTTGGGCCTTGCAGCGGCGTTGGGTGGACCTGACCGGCGCGCCGAGCGCGGCCCAGGCCCTGGGCATTATTGCGCAGAAGGCCCGCCAGACCGCGCCCGGCCGCTGGCTGCGCGGCGGCGGTTGGGACGCCAACGTCTGGCCGGAGGGCATGCCCACGCGGCAGATGCTCGACCAGGTTGCGCCCTTGCACCCCGTGGCCCTGGACAGCAAGGATTGGCATTCGGTGTGGGTCAACAGCCTGGCGCTGGCGCGAGCCGGCATCAGCGCGGCGACGCCTGACCCTGGCGATGGCGTGATTGAGCGCGATCCGCAGACGGGCGAACCGACCGGCATCCTGCGCGAGAACGCGGTCAAACTGCTGGACGACGTCGTGGCGCAGCCGGGCCT
>CAZEPA010000191.1:0-7648 GCA_964513955.1 uncultured Anaerolineae bacterium
AGCAGGCGGTCGTCCCGCTGTTCTCCAGGTTCGGCAAGTGCCAGAACTTCAGCACGACCGGGTTCTGGCCCGAGGGCAGCGCGACGGCCGGCGACACCAGCCGCTGATCCGAGACCGTGGTCGGGTCAAGGCCGCGGTAGTGCGACGTGCCGCTGTGCGGGTTGGTCGTGATGATGGCCCAGCTGTCGGCGCCTGCGGCGGCGCTGTGCGTCCAACCGCTGGCGCCGGCTTCGAAGCCGTACTGGTACAGGATGTTGGCTGTTGTGCCGGGGCCGCAGTCGCCCGGGGCGGCGACGGTGGTGAAGCTGAAGACTTCAGAGTAGCTGCCGACGCCGCAGGCATTATTGGCTTGCACGCGCCAGTAGTACGTCGTGCTGGTGTTCAACGAAGCGCCGCTCCAGCTCGTGCCGGTCAGGCCGCTGGCCGAGGCGACGATATTCGTGAAACCGGCATCTGTCGCGACTTCGATGCTGTAGGTGCCGGCCTGGGTCGCGGCGTTCCAGGTGAAGGTCGGTGTGGCAGAGACGTTGGTCGCGCCGTTGGCAGGCGTCAACAACGTTGGCGCGCCGGCCTGGGCCGTGTAAAGGTTGAGCACGACGCCAGCGGACTTCGGACCGGAAGTCGAAGTGGCCGAAACCGTGATGTTGTAGCTGCCGGCCGTAGCCGCGCCCGTGTTGCCAATGGTCAGCGTGCTGGCGCCGGGCGGAGTGACCGGATTCGTGCTGAAACTGGTGGTTGTCCCACCCGGGTTGCCACTGGCGCTCAGCGTGACCGGGTCCACGTAGCCCAGGACCGAGCCGATGGCGACGTTGTAGACGGCATTGGCGGGTGCGCAGACGGCCTGCGTGGCCGGGGTGACATCCAGCGTGTAATCCGGCGCGAAGGCTTCCTTGTCGAACCAGATGTCGGGGTCCTGGTGCGCGCTCTGGATGTTGCGATCATCAGACCACTGGATGTAGCCGAAGCCGGCATCCTGAAGCTGCTGATCGTAATCGCCGTGGTAGCAGGCCGCCAGGCTGGGGTCAATGTAGACCGGCGAAGAGACATCGCTCACACGCTGGCTCGCTTGCCAGGTGACGCCACCGTCGTGCGAAACGCGCATGTAGTAGTCGAAGAGCAGGTTGCCAGCGTCGAGCCGGCGATCATACCAGGTAGCGACGATACGGCCGGTAGGCCCGGCGCTGATCGTCGGGAAGAACTGGTCGCGGGTCGTGGCGTCGTCGTTCAGCTTGACTTCCGTACCCCAAGTGGCGCCGTTGTCTGTCGAGCGGCGGTAGTAGACGTCAATCACGTCGCCGGTGTTGAGACCGTCCGTGTCGCGGCTATAGACCACGTGCACGTTGCCGTTGGGTGACACCGTGATCTGGGGTGAGGGCAGGTAGCGGATATTGCCATTCAGCGCCGGCCGGCCGCAGCTCGCGGTTGGCCCTGACGCCTGCGGGTTGATGCCGCCGGTCAGCGGATTGGCCGTTGCGGCAAAGGTGGCGCCACCGTCGGTGGAGCGCACCACTTCGATGTTGATTGGGCCACTGGGATAGGGATTCCAGCGCACCCAGGAAACATACAGATTGCCCGTGGGGCCGACCGTGGGCCAGGCGCCTTGCACGTCGGTGCTGGCCGCGCTCAAGATGACCGGCGCTGACCAGGTCAGGCCGCCGTCCGTCGAGCGGATCGCGCGGATCCGGCTATCGGTGAAATCGGTCCAGGCGATGTACATGCGACCATAGAAGGGACTGGCGGGGTTGTTGTCAACCGCCATGAGCTCCTTATCATCGTTTGCGCCCGAATGGGCCATGCCGACCCAGGTGAGGGTGGCGCAGTCGTCCGTGGACTTCCACAACCCCAGGCCGTTGGTGTGCAGCGACGTGATGTAGAAGAGGCCATCGGACTTGCGCCAGACCAGGCTGGGGTCGCCGAAGGATTGCCCGCCGCCGGCGGCCGGCACCGCGCCGTTGTCGGTGAAGCTGACGCCGCCGTTGGTCGAGCGGCTAAAGCCGGCATAGCCAATGCCCTGGACCACACCGCTGTAGGAGTCGTTGTAGGCCGAGCAGATCGTGCCGCTGGTTTCGTTGCGGGCGATGGTGGTTTCGCTCTGCGTGTGCGAGGTGCCGCCGGTGTCAAGGGCCGGGTTGTTCACCAGGACATCAGCGCCCAGGGAGGGAGCGCCCGGTTGGCCGGCCGACGCGGCATCGGACTTGACCTGGCCGAGCTCGTTCTGACGACCGCAAGCGATGAGCAGCTTGGTTTCAAACATGCCAGACATCAGCCCACGCGCCGTGGCGTCATCGAGCAAAGCGCAGGGTGCATCGGGCGTTTTGGACTGGGGAGAGGTGGAACTGGCCGGCGCGGGTTGCGCGGCGGTCGCGGGTGGGTTTGCGTTGGCTGCCAATGGAACTAACAGCAGAGCCAAAACAGCAAACAGCGTGACGATACGGATCGGTTTCACAATACGTTTCCTCCTGCAACTCATGAGATGGGTGGAAATGGGGAGGCGGATTGCACTCAGCCGTGGTCACGCCACGCGCAAGCGCTGAAGCCTGAGGTGGCGCGTACTGGTTAGCACGTGCAGACATTGTAGCACCAAAGGCCCCAGGCCCAAAAAACACCAGGCCGCGCACGAACTTCTGCGGCCAGGCGGCGCTGTGGTACAATCAGCGCCATCCAATGCAGTCCTCCGACAGCAACCCAGCCAAAGGCCATCAGAAAGGAAACGTCGCGGCGCGCATGATCAGATTGTCTCCTACGATTCATTCTTTGATTTTGGTCGTTTTGGTCAGATCGGCCTTGCCCCTGGCTGGCCAGGGGCGGACGTTGGTGCGCTGCCATTCCTACCGCTTGGGCAGGCGAGGTGATGGCAATGCGGCGGAGAATCGTTAGGTGAGCCAGGCAGGGCGAGCACGGGGCTATGGCGCGCTGCTGCTCGTGCTGTGCCTGGCGTTTGGGCTGCGCGTCTTCGGCTTCTGGTTTGGCCTGCCCTATGTGCTGACCGGCGATGGTGAGAATTCCTTCATCAACCCCGCGGTGCAGATGGCGATCAGCGGGGATCTCAACCCGCATTGGTTTGGGCATCCCGGCTCCACGGTCATCTACCCGCTGGCGCTGCTCTACCGCCTCCTCTACGCCGTCGGCCACGCGGCCGGTCAGTTTGCACAGCCGGCCGCGCTGCAAACCCAGTTGAGCGCGGATCCCACCCTGTTCTACGTGACGGCGCGCCTGCTCAGCATCGCCTGGGCCGTCGCGGCGGTGGCGCTCGTCTGGGAGCTGGGAAAGCGGCTGGGCGGGCGTCGCCTGGGTTTGCTGGCGGCGCTCTGTCTGGCGGTCAACCCCATGCACCGGGAGTGGACGACCTGGGCGCGCAGCGACGCGCCGGCCGCCTTCTTTGTCCTCTTGGCGGTCTACGCTGCGATCCGCTTTGCGGATCTCCCGGCGCGCCGTTGGGCGCTGCTGGCCGGCGTTGCGACGGGCCTGGCCGCGGCGTCCAAAATCACCACCATCGTGGTTTTCGTGGCCTGGCTTGTGGCCTGGATCATGCGCTGCGGCCGCGGGCGCAGGCCTGACCTGGGCGCGCTGGGCCTGGCCGCGCTGGCCGCGGTTGCGGCCTTTGCCATCACCTCGCCCTACGTGCTCCTTGACTGGCAAACGGCCATTCCGAATCTGCTCTTTGAGAATCGCGGCGGTCACGCGGGCGCGGAGCGCCTGCCTGGTTTGCAGAACTGGTGGTGGTATGTCGCGGTCGCCCTGCCTGGCGCGGTTGGCTGGCCGGGGATGATCGTCGCGACGGTCGGTCTGTTGACAATCGGCCGGCTGCGCCGCGCGCCAGCGGCCAGCGGCTCGATTCTGCTGGCTTTTCCCTTGCTCTACTGGCTGGGCATCGGCGCGTCGAGCTTGCGTTGGGACCACTGGCTGGTGCCGACGCTGCCCATCATGGCTCTGTGGACGGCGCAAGGCGTGCTGGTGATTGCCCGCAATGTGGCGCAAAGGATCGAGAGCGGGCGGCCAACGCGCTGGGCCTTCAGGCTTGGCCTGGCCGCGCTGCTCCTGCTGACGTTGGGCCAACCGACCTTCACGTCGCTGCGCCGCGCGTTCCAAAGCGCCCAGCCCAACACGCAGATCCTCGCAATTCGCTGGTTTCGGGATCACGCGCCCGTGCAAACGGTGGTGGGCAGTGAATGGTACACCGGCCTTTTTTGGAGTACCACGATCAAACTGGAAGAGGTGCCGACCCTCGGTCAGTCCACGCCGGACTACTTCCGCGCAAGAGGCGCCCAGTTCGTCGTCGCCAGCAGCGATATGTACGATCGTTTCTACGCTGAGCCAGGCCGCTACGCCGCGTTCGTCGCGGCCTATGACCGCTTCTGGCGCGAACTCCCCCTGGTCATCGAATTGGCGCCCGACCCCTGGCGCCGCCCCGGCCCCACGATCCGCATCCTGCGCGTACCGTGAGGGGCGTTTCCGTGAGCGCCGGACTTGCTCGGTTGTTTTTCAGATCAGTTGCCCCTGCGCGGGCCGCACAACCGTGAATGAAAATGCGGCGGAAGCCGCCGGCGCGCCTGTGAGGCGCGGCAATCCGCCGGATTGTGTGACGCGGCTGTTCTCAACCCACCGTCGCGCGATGCCGTCGGCGCATCAGGTTCAACACCCTGGGCATGGCGACGGTGTAGAGGTAGTAGGCCAGGGGCGACGGCGCAAAGTCAAACGCGCCAATGTGAGAGGCTACGCGCGCCCCGAATCCCTCTTTGAAGCGCCAAACGCCCCATAGCGCGTCGCTTTCGATCATTTCTGTCGGCGCGCCCCACAGATCGTAGGTCGTGCAGCCCTGCGCGATGGCCCAACGCATCGCTTCCCACTGCAGCAGATGATTGGGCATGGCCTCGCGCTGCTGACTGCTGGACGCGCCGTAGAGATACCAGGCCGTGCGCGCAAAGCGGGCGATAAAAAGCCCGGCCACCGTCTCAGCGCCCACGTCTGCCAACAGCAGGCAGCCCCCGACCTGCCCTTGCCCGTTCAGAAGCGTCTGCCAGGCGTCTCGATAATAGGCCAGCGGTCGAATCAGGAACCCATCGCGCGTGCTGGTTTCGGCATACAACCGATAAAAGGTTTCCAAGTCGGCTGTCGCGCCGCGGCGCACCGTCACCCCTTTGCGGCTGGCCAGGCGCACATTGTAGCGCCACTTCTGCTTGAAGCCAGCCAGCACAGCCTCTTCGCCCGCCGCAAGATCGAGCAGCGCAGTGTTCTTGAACTGCACCTGTTCTGCCGCCTGCCAGCCTCGCTGGCGCAGCAAGTCCAGAATGGCGCGACCACGCGGGGTGTCGTCCGGCACGTCAGGATCTATTTTAATGAAGACGGCGCGGCTGCGCCTGGCGTAGTCCTCTAGCGCGGCCAGCACCTGCACCGTCAACACGGGGTCGTCGTAATCGAGTGCGGGGCCTTTGGGCGCATATTGCACTCCTAGCGGCGCGCGGCCCAGGCGCCGCGTCAGCACCTGCGCCGCGGCCACAACCGCGCCCTGCCGGGTGAACAACAAACGATGCGCCCACCAGCCGGTTTGGCGTTTGATCTCACCCCATTCCCAGCTCTGCAGTAAATGGTGCGCGGGCAGCGACGCTAACGCTTCATTCCAGCGCTGCGCATCGGTTTCTGCGCGCGCGATCAATGATGGCGAAGGGTGTGTCACCAATTACGCCTCAAATTCGCGATGCACGACATTGAGAAAGCGGTAGATGGCGGAGAAATCAGCCTCGCCCAGGCCGTAGCGCACCGCCAGGGTGTAGATCTCTTTGGCCGCGTTGACCAGCGGCATCGCTACATCATGCTCGTAGGCGGTTTCGCTGGCCAGCTGCAAGTCCTTACGCATCCAGGTCAGCGGGAAATCGGGGTCCTCGAATTTGCCGGTCTCGAACCGACTGCGCTTACCGGTGACAACGCCAGGCACCGCCGGCCCGCCCAGTAGAAAATTGAGCAGCACTGGCTGCGACAGACCCAACGCCTGGCCCAGGGCCATGGCCTCGGCGAAGGCCGCCATGGCGCCGCCGGACAGGGAGTTGAGAACGATCTTCATGGACGCGCCCATGCCCTGTTCGCCCATGGGCACGATGCGTTGGCCCATGACGTCCAGGTAAGGGCGAACCTCATCCAGATCGGCGGCGCTGCCGCCCACCAGGAAAGTGAGCTGACCGGCGGCCGCCGGCGTCTTGCTGCCGGCCACTGGCGCGTCGAGAAAACGCACCCCGCGCTGCCCGGCGGCTGCGGCCATTTGCCGCGTAAACGTCGGGTTGACGGTGCTGCAATCAACCCACAGGCTGCCGGGGGACAGAGTCGTCAGAAAGCCATCGGCCCCTTGCGCCATCTGTTCGACAGCGTGGGGATCTCCGAGCATGGTGAACAGCGTATTGACCTGACGGCCGACATCGGCCGGCGACTGCGCCCAGGTCGCGCCGGCCGCCAGTAAGGCCTTCGCCTTGGCTTGCGTGCGATTGTGAACCACCAGATCGTAGCCCGCCTTCTGCAAGTTGGCGGCCATGCGGCTGCCCATGATGCCCAGGCCGACGAAGCCGATTTTCATATGCGGAAACTCCTGTGTACGGTCATTGGCGGAGATTATAAGCTACTCGCAGTCGGTCGTCAACCGCCGCGCTGGCGCCGCCCGCACGAAATCCGTCGGGGCGATTGGCGTGCGTCGGTGCACTCAGCACATCCTACGCGTTACAGCCGGCATAGGCACAAGTCATGCCCACATGGTGCTGGCCCGTCCAACTTATGCGGGTGGAAAGTCTCATTCTCTGCTTCTTTGATAGGGAAGATGATGGTCTCGCCTCGCTCAGCCTAGCATCACCATCACATCTATCATTCCCACGGTCCCGGCCTCGGGCGGCTGGTAATCGGCCAACGCCTTGCCCAGGATGGTGCCTGCCCATAGCCAGAAGCGGCGGCGGCGCGCGCAGCCCGGCGCCTGCGCCGGCACCAGCAGGTCCCCAGCCCGCACCGGGCCTACGACTTTGCAGCGCGCCCGCCCGTACGTCGTCACGCGCACCCTATCCTGGTAGTTGGGAAGGTCGTCTGTTGCGGTCACGACGCCAAACACCCGCGCCTGGTTCTCCGTCTGCGCGCGCTCGACATGCCACGGCAGTTCGTTGCCCGCAGCCACCACGTCCCCAATTTCCAGGTCGTCCGGTGATGTGACATCCTCATACAGGCTCCCGCGTTCGACTGCCTTGGCCGCACGGAGCTCGAGCAAGTCCTGCGTGAGCTGGCCCGCGGCGCTGTTCAATCGCTGTAAGGCTTCAGCGGTGGCAGTTTTTAACTGGACATGAGCCTCTCCCAGGTCCTCCAGGCCCTGACGGGTAGTTTGCGCGACGGCGGTGAGCTCCGGCAGCGTGGCGAAGAGACGACGCAGGTCCGTCACGACCCGCCACACGCCGTCTTCCTGGGTAATCAACGCCACGGGGCCATAGTGGTGATAACCGCCATGCGGTGGGAGCGCGGCCGGGCCATCATCCCCGGCGGGCCACTCGATACTGCCCCCCATGCCGCCGGTGCTGCGCGCCGTAATCAGCCAGTAGTCGCCGGGGAATACGCGGCCTTCCGGCTCGAAATAGACCTGCACACCATTCTCCAGGTTGACCCAGGTCTTACGTTTGGCAATGACGAC
>CAZEPA010000192.1:0-7576 GCA_964513955.1 uncultured Anaerolineae bacterium
TCACAACTGCACCTGACCTTGAAGCTGGAACTCACAGGAGAGATCAACGGCCACGCAGTGACCGTGTCGCTCACTCAACTCAAACAGCGCGTGCAGGCGCTTAGAGTCGAGGATAGTGAACAATAGCTATACGCCTTTGCCCATGGGCGCACCAGGCCGCACCGGCGCAGACCACTCGATAGCCGCCAGCTGCTGCAAAAGCTGGTTGGCTGGCGCCAGACCGTGGTTCACGTGCAACGGCCTGCGCTGATGATCCAGCACCACGGTCGTGGGGACGGTGAGAACGCCGTAGTAGCGCGCCAACGATTCAGCGGCCACGGCATCGAGCTGATGCACGGAGACGCGGCCAGGAAGGCGCTGGGCCACTTGTTTCAACGCGGGCGCTTGCTGCAAACGGCAAATCCCACAGGTCGTGGTGGTGAAATACAGGATCGCCGGCTGTGTGGGCGCCAAGCCAAGCGTGTCCAGCTCGGGCGGCGCATCCGCCTGCTGCAGCCGCTGCAGGCGCAGGCTGAGCCACCAACGGCTGGCCGTCCAAGCCCCAGCCACAGTCAATCCAAACAGGGTCAAAAGAATCAAACGCTCGGTCATGACGCTTCCCCGCTCCTGTTCTGATAGTCTTTCAAATCAGGCCGCTTGCCACCAGGGCAAATTGGCCTGCACACCGCGGCGCGCCAACTGATAATACACGAAGCAGCCCAAGCAGAAACCGGCAAAGAGATTCACCGCGGCCAGAACGACCACGATGCCGGCGAGAATCCAGCCCAGCAGCGCCGCGCCGCTGAGGAAAGCCAGGGTGCTAGCGATCAAGAAGAGCGCGCCGACGCCCTGGGCAAACAAGTGCGGCCGCGGGTCATCGGCGATGACCTGGGCGCGCAGCAGACCGGCCGGCTTGAGCACGTGTTGATAGAACCGCTTGAACAGCCCGGCGCCTGGCGCCAACGTGCCGACGGCCATCACCAGCGCCACAAGGGCAACCAGCGGCCAGATGTTGAGGACAAAGCCCAGGCTGAGCAACGCAATAATGCTGGCCTGGTTGAAGCGCAACGCCGTCTGATCTACCCGTTGATTTGACATGGATTCCTTCCTCATGATTCCTTCGAGGATTCGGCTCAAAAAAGGCCGAGACTCACGTATTTGCTGCCGCCGTCGGCCGCCAGGGCCACGACGATCCCTTCTTGCAAACCGGCGGCCACATCCAATGCGGCATGAATGACGGCGCCAGCCGAAAAACCAACAAACAGGCCTTCCGTGCGCGCCAGGCGCTTTGTCATCGCCAGCGCATCCTCAGCCTCCACCGGCGCCTCGCGATCGAGCAATCTCGCCTCGTAAATGCCAGGCACGATGGCTGTCTCCATGTGCTTGAGACCTTCGATGACCTGCAGTTCATCCGCTGGCTGCACGCCCACCAGTTGGATGGCCGGGTTGTACGCTTTGAGGCGCCGGCCCGCGCCCATCATCGTGCCGCTGGTGCCCAGGCCAGCCACGAAGTGCGTAATGCGGCCGGCGGTCTGCTCCCACAATTCGACGCCTGTGGTATCAAAGTGCGCCTGCCAGTTGGCCGGGTTGTTGTATTGATCCACATAGAAGTAGCGCGCGGGATCTTGGGCGACAATCTGGCGAGCCAGGCGAATCGCGCCATCGGAGCCTTCCAGGGGATCACTTTCGATCAGGCGCGCGCCGTACGCCCGCACCAGCGCCTTGCGCTCTAGGCTCACATTGGAGGGCATCACCAGTTCAACCTGGTAACCCTTGATCGCGCCGATCAGCGCGTAAGCGATACCGGTGTTGCCGCTGGTGGCGTCAATCAGCACCTTGTCGGGGCGCAGGTGACCGCGGCGCTCGGCCTCTTCGACCATGCGCAGCGCGGCCCGGTCCTTGACAGATCCACCGGGATTGAACCATTCGGCCTTCACCCAGACTTCGACGGCCGCCGGCAAGTCCGCCGTGACGCGCGCCAGGCGTAAAAGCGGCGTCTGGCCGATCTGGTCGAGCAGCGTGCCCGGCGCCCGGTTCGGCGCCACGCGCCAGATCATGTCGGTCGCTGCGGCGGCGCGGCCATACGGTCGTGGTTCGATCATTGTGGTTGGGCGCATCAGGTCCTCCATAGGTGCAATTTCAGAATGTGTAAAGCATCCGGCCCCGGCCGGCCTAGCGCGCCAACACAGGCGCGTACGCTTGGCGGCCATTCGCGGTCAACACGGGGCGCGCCGCGGGAACCGTGCTCGCCAGGGGCGGAGCCACGCCGCAGAACTGCTCGTAGTCAATCAGCGCCGTCACGGTGGGATGATCGCCGCACAGCGGGCACTGGGCGTTTTTTTGCACGTTGAGCGTGCGGAAGCTCATGTCGAGCGTGTCCAACATGAGCAGTTTGCCAATCAACGGTTCCCCAATGCCCACGATCAGCTTGATCGCTTCTACAGCCTGCAATGACCCGACGATGCCAGGCAGAACGCCAAGGACGCCAGCTTCCGCGCAGCTTGGCACTTCGCCAGGCGGAGGCGGGTCCGGATAGAGGCAGCGATAGCATGGCCCGCCGACAATCCCCAGTTCAGGGTGCGCGGGGAGGTAGACCGTCACCTGACCTTCGAACATAAAAATGCTGGCGTCTACCAACGGTTTGCGCAAGAAGTGACAGGCGTCATTGACCAGGTAGCGCGTGGGAAAGTTGTCAGAACCGTTGAGCACCAGGTCATAATCCTTGATGATGTCGAGCGCGTTGGCGCTGCTGAGCGGCTCCGGGTACCCGATCACCTTCACGTCGGGGTTAATCTCGCGAATCGTATCGGCGGCCGATTCGATCTTGAGGCGTCCAATGTCAGAAGCGCCGTGCAGGATCTGGCGCTGTAGATTGCTCAGATCAACGGTATCGAAATCTACGATACCCAGGGTTCCCACGCCCGCCGCGGCCAGGTACATGGCAGCCGGGGAGCCGAGGCCGCCGGCGCCGATCAGCAGCACGCGGGCATCGAGCAGTTTCTCTTGTCCTGCGTCTCCCACCTGAGGCATGATGGTGTGCCGGCTATAGCGAATCTTCTGCTCCGGGGTCAAGCGGCGCGGCAGGTCGAAGCCGTAACCGGCGTTCTTCCAGCCGTTGAAGCCGCCGATCATGGATTGAACGTTGGTGTAGCCCATTTCCATGAGATTGCGCACAGCCAGGGCTGAGCGGACGCCCCCCGCGCAGTAGATCACGATCGGCGCGTGACGATCGGGCTGTTTTTCTTCGATGCGCAGCTCCAGAAATCCGCGCGGAATGAAAACGGCGCCGGGGATTTTCCCCTGGTCGAACTCGTCCCGCTCCCTGATATCCACCAGGGTAAAGCTTTCTTTGGACGCCAGTCGTCGCTTGACTTCGCTTGCCGTGATCTCTTGGATCTCCGACTTCGCGCGGGCGATCAGTTGGTCTCTGGTGATAGGATTGCTCATGCTCGTTGTAAAATCTCCCCTTGCATCCGTCAAATCACGGCTTCCAACATCGTTACGATGCTTAGCGGCCGCCAGCCATCGCCGGCACAATCGAAATACGGTCGTTTGGACCGATAGCGGTTTCTTTACCGTGGAGGGTGCGGATTTCATCCTCATTCACAAAGATGTTGATGAAACGCTTGACCTCGCCCTGCTCATCGAGCAGGCGATCGCGCAGGCCAGGAAAAGCGGCATCCAACTCGCTAATCACGGCGAACACGCTGGCGGCTGTCGCCTCGACCTTGGATTGTCCCGCGGTGAGCCGACGCAGCGGCGTGGGAATGAAAACTGTTGCCATATTGTGGTAATTTCCTCGTTTTGGTTTACTTTCATATCTGCGAGTCAGGGGGAGGATAAATCTGTGATAACAAAAAAGCCCATCATCAGTGACATCACTGAGCGATGAGCTTTGTACACTCGGCATCGCGGTTGGCAGACGATCATCTACCAACTACGCGTATCTTGGGACGCTAAACGTCCGCTGATCCATTCAATTCACATCCGGCCACCGCCAGATCGCGCGACTCATCGCTCCGCTTGCATAAGCGGGGCAGCCGCACCTTCCTGGTCGGCTGCGCCCGCTAGCGACAGGAGCAAGAGCTGCACATCAACCGAGGCACCGCATGAAACCTTGACATGAATTGACTTTCTCTACAAATACCTTGCTAAACTTGAGGCGGGAGTGTACCGCAAAAGCGATCGAACGTCAAATTGCGGCGACATCCACCGTTTTCCTAATTCGTAAACGCGCAGGGGCGTTTTTGACAGATTAGAACATTCGTGCTATAGTCTGACATCCGTTTGTTTCTCTACACATAACATTGGACAAGGAGACCTGACACATGGCAGCAAGCAAGGCCACAGCAACAAGTGAGAAGATCACTTCCAGTAAGAATCCGACTGACGGCAAGTCGAAAGCCCTGGAAACGACCATTGCCAGTCTAACGAAGCGTTACGGTGAGGGCACCGTGATGAAAATGGGCGACGCCACAGAGCTGCACGTAGACTCCATTCCTACGGGCGCACTATCGCTCGACCTGGCCCTGGGGATTGGCGGCGTGCCGCGCGGGCGCGTGGTTGAGATTTACGGGCCGGAATCCTCCGGTAAGACAACCCTGTGCCAACATATTATCGCCGAAGCGCAGAAGCGCGGCGGCATCTGCGCTTTCATTGACGTTGAACATGCGCTCGATCCCAAATACGCGGAGCGATGCGGCGTCAACGTGGAAGCCCTGTATGTGTCCCAGCCAGACACAGGCGAGCAAGCGTTAGAAATCGCTGAGGCGTTGGTGCGCTCAGGGGCGATTGACGTTGTCGTCGTAGATTCAGTTGCGGCCTTGGTGCCACGCGCCGAAATCGAAGGCGAGATGGGCGATAGCCATGTTGGTTTGCAAGCGCGCCTGATGAGTCAGGCGCTGCGCAAGCTGTCAGGCGCAATCAAGCAGTCCAACACGGTGATGATCTTTACGAACCAGCTGCGCCAGAAGATCGGCGTGATGTTTGGTAATCCAGAGACCACCAGCGGGGGCATGGCGCTCAAATTCTACGCCTCTGTGCGCCTTGACATTCGCAAGATCGAGACGCTCAAAAGCGGCAATGACATGGTTGGCAGCCGCACACGCGTGACGGTCAAGAAGAACAAAGTGGCGCCCCCCTTCCGCGTGGCTGAATTTGACATCATGTACAATGAAGGCATCTCCAAAGAGGGAGACGTGCTCGACCTCGGCGTTTCCATGGGCCTGGTAGACAAACGCGGCAGCTACTTTGCTTACAATGAAATACGGCTGGGCCAGGGTCGAGAAAACGTCAAGTCTTTCCTGCGTGAGCATCCAGAGACCATGGCTCAGATGGAAGGCGAAATCAGGACTAAAGCAGGTCTTGGCGTTCACAACTTCGGGCCTGCGGATGGGGCCAAAGTCGTTGCCTTCAGCGCCGGTAATTCGACCGCTGATGAGACAGAGAATGACGCGGAGGACTACGCAACCGCAGCCTGATCCGCCGTCCGGTTACGACGGGGTGCATTTCCATTTCTGGGCGTAGCTCACGAAGGCGCGCTTGGCCGTGGTTGCGGCGATTTCAATCGCCCCACGTGTGACCCGCGTCCCGTTACAAATGCACTCCTGCGACATGGATGCAGCTTGAACAAGCCTATCGCCGGGCAGCGCCCGTCGGTAGGCTTATTCTTTGTAAGAGGACTTCCATAGCTCAAGACGCAAGATGCAAGATGCCTTCTGTGATCGCTTCTTTGATTCCGCATGAGTGCAATCGCAATTGCTTTTGGTCTAGTAGTTTCGCATCCCCAGGTTCAGTTCGCAGGAGGCATACCATGAAACCACGCTCGAACGTCATGCTGTTGGCGGTAGTTGGCGCTGTGGCGCTCTTACTCGTCGGCGCAGTGATTGTAGCCGCCAACAACGATGCGGCGCCGCCGCAGCAGGGCGGCTTGGTGATCAGCATCGGTAAGGTCGTGAACCCCACGGAGGTAACCGCCGGAGACACGATCTCCTATACGGTGCTGCTGCATAACACCAGCCAACAGTTCGTACCCGGCGTTGTGGTGACCGACGCCCTGCCCTCGCTGGTCACCTACGAAGCGGGTTCGCTGAGCGCCAGCTCAGGCAACGCCGTTGCGGATGGCAACTACATCAGTTGGACAGGCGACGTTCAGCCCAGCGGCGATGTGACGATCCGTTTCCGCGCCATTATTGTTCCTCAAGTGACGTGTCAGACGATCATCATCAATCATGCCTATGTGCGGGTTGGTACTATCGTCGGACAGTCGCCGCCAGCCGCGGTGCAAGTCATCTGTCCGGACTTGGGCGATGCGCCGGACAATACCAATCATTTCGGCGTGAGCATGACCGCCTATCCACCTGGCGGCCCGCTTGGAATTGCCGCACGCTATCCCACGGTCTACGGCGGCCCTCCTGGCTCCGTGCGCGGCCCCTACCATCGCTTCAGCCGCTCGGACTCCTGGCTGGGCCACAATGTCAGTGGCGAGGCAGATGCCGACCTGTTTTGGGACAACGATGGCGTGCGCAATATCGAGCCGCCGCCTGACATACCAAACCATGACAGTTTCGATGATGGCTTCCTCGGCGGCACCTTTGTGGACTGCCAATCCTCCACTTTCAACTACGGCGTCACGATCGCCGGTCCCGCTGACCAGCGCTTCTTCAACGCCTGGTTCGACTACAACCAGGACGGCGACTGGGAAGATGTGATACCGTGTAACAATGGTCTGGTCGCGTACGAGTGGGCTGTTCAGAATCAGCCCATCGGCTTTGGCCCCGGCTTCTACACGATCACCACACCGGCGTTTACGCCCTCGTTGCCGGGCGCCGTCAACAGGATGTGGATGCGCATGACGCTCACGCGCCAGGAGCAGCCGCCAGCCAACCCGTCCACGACGCTCCCAGACGGCCGTGGCCCTGGCACTGGTTATACCTACGGCGAGACGGAGGATTACTTCTTCGTCAATGAGCAGCAGGGCGGTCCGCACTTGCAGGCAGTCAAGACCGTCAACACCAACCTGACGACTCCCGGCAGCACGCTGACCTACACGATTGTCATTTCCAACACGGGCAGCGGAGCAGCCACCGGCGTGCAGTTCCAAGACTTCATTCCGACGGGGACCACGTATGTGAGCGGCAGCGCCACCGCCAGCAGCGGCACGGTCAGCTTTGGCGGCTCATCGGTGAACTGGATCGGCAATATCCCGCCGGGCGGCAGCGTCACCATCACCTTCCAGGTGACGGTCAACGCCAATTTCCAGTGCCCCGGCACGGTGCAGAACACAGGCTCGGTGTTGTTCAACGGGCAAGTGCTTAGCACCAACCCGGTCTACACGGAAGTCCAGTGCCCGCCGCATGTGATTGTCGAGAAGATGGTCAGCCCGACCTCTGCCACCCTGGGCGACACCCTCTGGTACACCATCACGTTGAGTAACCCCACCGCTACGCCCATCATCGGCGCGACGGCGGAAGACCAGATTCCACCTGGCACCACGTACGTGTCAGGCAGCGCCTGGGCCAGCAGCGGCGCCGCCAGCTACACACCCAACAAGGTGGTTTGGTCTGGCAACATCCCTGCGTTTGGCTCAGTCACCTTT